>JALRDC010000031.1 GCA_023262245.1 Flavobacteriaceae bacterium | reverse complement strand
CAAAACCTTGGCCTCCTTCAAATGCAGCATGACCAAACTGGTCGTATTTAGCCCGTTTATCTTCGTTTCCTAATACCTCATAGGCTTCTGCTGCTTTTTTAAATTTGGCTTCAGCAGTTTTGTCATCCGGATTTTTATCCGGGTGAAATTCGATGGCTTTCTTTCTATAGGCCTTCTTAATTTCTGCGGCGGAGGCGCTTTTGGATATCCCTAAAATATCGTAATAATCTTCTTTCATATGTTACTGGCCCACGACCACTTTAGGATAACGAATAATCCGGTCTCCCAATTGGTAGCCGGTCTCTACTATGTCAATGATTTTTCCTTTGTCAGCCTCTGTAGGTGCGGGTATTTGAGTGATGGCTTCATGAAATTCTGCATCAAAAGCATCTCCAATCTGTGTAGTGGTAGAACGAAGTCCACCGGACTTTAACACCTCATAAAATTTTGTATAAATCAGCTTAAATCCATCAATATCAATACTTTCTGCTCCTTTTTCTATTTGCTGATTGGCTCGATTAAAGTCATCTAAAACGGGAATTAATGAGCTGATTACCTCTTGATTGGCAGTCTTAAATAATTCAATGCGCTCTTTGGCTGTACGCTTTTTAAAGTTTTCAAATTCTGCAAACAGTCTTAAAAACTTTTCTTTTTCCTGTTCCACAGATTGTGTCAATTCTTCAACTTGGGATTCCAGGCTGGGCTTGTTTGCTGTTTTTGCAGACTCAGCCTTTGGACTTGCTGTTTTTTTCTTGGTTGTTTTTGCTCCTTTAGTCGCCATTAAAAATCATTTTTTTACTCTAGTATACAAAAGTGCTGCCAGACTTAAATTGTGTCAAAATGTCATTCTAGGGTCGCAATAAATTATCCATTGCCTCCTCTAGTGTTGGATAGTGAAAAGCAAATCCGCTGTCAAGAACTTTTTGAACACTGACCCAATGACTGTCTAATACAAGGTCACTCATTTCACCAGCACCCAATTTGATTAAAAAAGAGGGAATGGAAGGTAAAAAATAAGGGCGTTTTAAAGCACGAGAAAGTGCTGCCATTAACTGCGACTGAGTAACGGGATGCGGGGCAACAGCATTGAAGACTCCCTCCCATTGATCGCTTAGAGCTTTTGAAAAAATCCCTACAAGATCTTCAAGATGAATCCAAGACTGTCCTTGTTTTCCATTGCCAAAAGCAGCACCTAAGCCAAAATAAACAGGAATTTTAAGGGTTCCTAATACACCCCCTTGTTTTGACAAGACCAATCCTATTCTAATTTTTGCAACATTAAGTCCTTCTGCCTGAAATGCCGCTACTTCCTTTTCCCAATCAAATACTACTTTTTGCATAAAAGTTGTGGGCTCAACAGTATCCTCCTCCGTCACTACTTTATCGAAATCGGATGGATATATCCCGATAGCAGAAGCACTGACGAGTTGCGTCACTTGATGTTCCCCTTTACAAGATTGAAGTCCTTTGAGTAAAAGTTGAGTGGATCTAATGCGACTAGAATGAATGAGCGCTTTATATGATTTGGTCCATCGCTTTGAGACCGTTGCTCCGGCAAGGTGAATTATACGGTCTACACCCAAAAAACAAGAGGTATCTATTTGATCGTTTGCAGGGTTCCAATAAAATCCTTTAGCGTTTTTAATGGATTGAAGTTGGTTTTTTCGTGTGGTGAGAAAGTGAATTTGAACTTGTTTTTGCACGAGGTGTTCAATCAAACCCTTACCTACAACCCCCGTTGCACCGGTAATCAGTACTTTCATTTCCTTTTTTCACAAAAGTAGCTATTTAAGGTTTTACTGCTCTCAACATTTCTCTTTTTCCTGGGGGTCCCTCCAGCCGCTCAACGGAGAATCCTACTTCCTGCAACGCTCTTCTTACCGATCCTTTAGCGCAATAACTCACCCAAACACCACCACTGCTAAGAAGTGAAAAACATTTTTCCATCCATTCCTTTTCCCACAAAGCCGGCTGTGCGTGGGCACCAAAAGCATCGTAATAGATGAGATCAAACGAATGAGTTGCTGTAAACTGTTCAAAAAATGTGTGATGCTTGATCAGCGTAAATGTGGGAGTGAGTGGATGGGCTATTTCCCAAGAAAGTGCAGAAAAAGCCACAAAGGAAAGATCCGTGTTTTCAACTAACAGTTCGTTGTAATTCAGCTTTTTATAGTCGTTTACCGTAAGCGGATAAGCCTCAAGACTCGTATAATCTACGGGAGACTCTGTATTTCTTAAAAAGGTTAAATACGCCAATAAACCGGTACCGTAACCCATCTCCAGGAGGCGACACTTTGCTTGTGGATTGGCCTTTTGCCAAAAATGAAGTCCTTTCTCTAAATAAACAAACTCAGATTCCCTTAGAGCTCCGTGAAGGGAATGATAAGTTTCTTTTAAATCTTCAATTTTTAAGGTATGCGAACCGTCTTCGGTGAGAATCCAACTTTTCTTAAAATTCATATTGAATGTTTAATAATAATTAAAATAACTAGAGAAAAAATAGAATATTTTATACTTATTTAACAAAATCATAATAAGATAAAAAAATGAATAATTATAAGAAGGTTTGAATCTAAAGTTTAGAAAAAAAATTAATTTTACTAGACCAACTGTCAATAGAATGAACATTACAGAAATCCAAAAATCAAAAATCAACAGTATTGATTTTGACACGCTAGCTTTTGGACAAACCTTTACAGATCATATGCTGATTTGTCGATACCGAGAAGGCAAATGGCAAACCCCAGAAATTATTCCCTACCAACCGCTTACACTTGATCCTTCTTCCAGCGTCTTTCATTACGGTCAAGCAATTTTTGAAGGAATGAAAGCCTATAAGGACGATCAAGGGGAAACCTGGCTGTTTCGACCAGAAGAAAACTTTAAACGCTTTAATCGATCTTCTAAAAGACTTCAAATTCCTGAATTTCCTGAATCCTATTTTTTTGAAGGCTTAAATAAATTATTGTACTTGGACAATCAGTGGATCAAGTCCGGTGAAGGGAACTCCCTTTATATTCGACCTGTAGTTTTTGCTAGTCAAGCCAGCGTACAAGCTTCGGCGGCTAATGAATACATTTTTATGATAATTTGCGCCCCTGTTAAATCCTATTATTCAGGCAGTGAAATCAATGTAGTGATTGCTGAAGAGTACAGCCGTGCAGCAAATGGTGGGGTAGGTTTTGCAAAAGCCGCTGGAAACTATGCAGCTCAATTCTACCCAACTACCCAAGCCCTAAAAAATGGGTTTCAACAAATCATTTGGACGGATGCTGATACGCATGAATACCTAGAGGAAGCCGGAACGATGAATGTGTTCTTTAGAATCAATAACACGCTAATCACTACGCCTACCAGCGATCGGATTTTGGACGGAATTACTCGCAAGAGCATCATCGATCTAGCCAAACACAAGGGCATAGCTGTTGAAGAACGCCCTATCAAAGTTGCCGAACTTAAAGAAGCACACAAGGCCGGTACCTTGCAAGAAGTTTTTGGTACAGGAACAGCCGTCGTAGTTCTTCCCATCAACAGTTTTTCGCACGGTGGAGAAACCTTCAGCTTACCCAAAGAGACGCCCGTTGCAAACGAGCTAAAAAACTCCCTTTTGGCGATACAGTATAATCAATCCGAAGATCCTTTTAATTGGAGAAGAGCGATTGTTTAATCCGCTTCCAATATTTTTTTTAGGTTGGGTTTAAAATAATTTGGACCTTTCATTACTTTGCCATCGGCTCTGTAGATGGGTTTTCCATCAGCGTCCAATTTACTCATATTACTTCGTTGAATTTCGTCAAAAATTGCTTCAATTTTATCTTGAAAACCATGAGCAATAATCGTACCGCATAAAATATATAGCATATCACCTAAAGCATCCCCAACCTCTATAAGATCTCCTTGCTGGGCTGCTTCCAAGTATTCTTCATTTTCTTCTTTCATTAAATTAAATCGAAGCGTTGAAATGGATTCAGGTAAAGCAGCGGTAGGTTTGTCTTCTATTCCGAGTCCGTAGGCTTCGTGAAACGTAGTAACGGCATTGATTGGCTTATTTAACATAGTGTCTTTGAATGTTTATGGATTATTTCTTTCTAAATTAGTCAAAAATTAAAAGATGTTTTCTTTTGGACAACTAATCTTTGCTTTGTGCTTTTTGATTGGATTTACACTAATCATCATTTTCTCTTATCGTTCCGATAAAAAAAAACAACCTTCCTATTTTAAAGGAAGCTATAAAATAGTCGTAGGATTTTTTATCGCCTTCAGCGCCTTGGTGTTGATCAAATATTTAACTCAAAAATGAAAACACTACTCCTTGTATTTTTAGGAGGAGGTGCGGGAAGTGCCTTCCGCTTTTTAATCAGTAAGTTTTTCTATTTCAATAAAGGTAGTTTTCCGTGGTCCACCTTACTTGCAAATTATATAGGCTGCCTACTCATCGGTCTATTGGTAGGATGGGCATTGAAAAACGACAGTTTTCGTTCTGACCTTTATTTCTTTACTGCTGTGGGTTTTTGTGGTGGATTGACCACCTTTTCCACTTTTAGCTTAGAAAACATGTTCTTTTTGCGCTCTGGAGACTACCCCAGTTTGATAGGGTACACCCTCTTGAGTGTTCTAGGAGGTCTGCTTTTCGTATATATAGGACATGCTTTATTTAAACTTATCGCCTAGCCCCCCTTTTTTTTGCTTATTTCATAAATTTTATATTTATTTTTTATTATACCCCTATTTTTTAGGGGTATATTTTTTTTAAACTATAAAAATAAAATATACACCCCTATTATTTTATGGGTCAAAAAAAATTAGATCTAAGTTTGTTGAAAAATAAACTATATCTAATGAAAACATTCAACACTATC
>JALRDC010000003.1 GCA_023262245.1 Flavobacteriaceae bacterium | reverse complement strand
AAAAACGACTCCAATAAAATGGAGATCAAAGCTTTTATCAAATTGAGGCGACGGGAAGTTTGACAACAAGTTATCCGGGATTTTAATTAAAAAATCCTCACTAATGGGAGTTGGTTGGTTTAAGACCAAGTTGTAATAATAACCAATTCCAATTGAAGCGACTACCACCCACATAGGGGCTGGAATTAAATGAAAATAAGGGTTTCGAATTTTACTGTAGAGAAAGAGAAAGCCCAAGCTCAAGGCACCTAAAATACCAGCAAAAGGGTAAACAGAAAAAAAACTAATCATGGACTGGGGTATTGCCAAAAGTTGTTCTACTGTATTTCCACTTACGGATCGAATTCCCAACATCAAGTGAAACTGTTTGGCAAGAATTCCAATACCAATGGCAGCCAACATTCCTTGTAGCGCTGACGCTGGAAAAAATTCACTCATAGCGCCCATACGGAGAAGTCCAAAGAGAAAAAGCAATACCCCTGAAAAAATGATTGCGGCGAGCGTGTAGAGATACCCTTGGTAAAGGTCCCCCCCTCCTAAAGTAGTGATTGCTCCTAATAAAACAATCACCAGCCCATTTCCAGGACCCGCAATAGTAACGTGAGAGCCCCCTAAAAGCGCGACAACCATTCCGCCAGCAACAGCAGCAATGATTCCCGCTAAAGGGGGAGCTTCAGAGGCAATAGCAAGACCTAAACCTAAAGGGAGCGCGATAAGAGAAACCACAAAACCAGAAAAAATGTTTTGAGGCAGTTCTTTTACAAAAGACAAGCTTGCGTTCTCTTTAGCCATGTGGTTTAGATTTAACGATGAGAACATCTGTGGGTAATTCGGCTAAAATATGCTCTAGGTCTTTGGGGAAAAAACGACTTAGAAAGGTGGTTTCCTCTTGAGCATTCATAACTAATAGGTCCGCACGGACCACACGAGCATAATGTCCAATGGAATATCCCCTGCGTCCAAAAATGCTTTGTGTTTCCCATTTTAAATCCTCTTTTTTGGCAAGAGGAATTTTTTTAACGAGATCTTTTACTCTTATTTTTTCTTGGCGATTAATTTTTTCTTTTTTAAGCGTGGCTTCTCGCAAAGTTCGATCATCACTAACCGAAATAGCGACTCGTGCTTCACTGATTTCTTCTACTAGGGTAATTTTTTGTGAACTCAGAGCATCTCCTACATAGAAGGCTGCTTTTAAAGTGTCAAGAGTTTGTGGGCTGTCAAAACCATTTACCACAATGTGTTTACAAGGGTGGCGCTCTACAGAAGGGTTGAGCATGAGTAAAACTGAGCAGGGAGCTTTACGAGTAAGCTTTCTGGCAATAGAGCCCAGATAATATTTGAGGACGTTTTCTCTTTTTAAAGCACCCAATAGAAGTAAGTCAACATTGTGATCCAGGCAGGCTTGAGTCAAGGTTTCTACAGGCTCTCCATCTGTCCAATGGATTTCGATTTTTTTAGGTTTTTCGGGACATTGTTTTAAAAGAGATTGAAAAGCATTTTCTTTTTCAAGGGTTTTTTCTCCTACGTGAACAAAGAATAACGCTGCATTAAAATAGGATGCCAAACGGGTTACCTCAAAAACATTAGCCTTTAAGGAAGGAGAAAAAGCAAAACCAAAAAGGAATGTTTTAAAAGGAATGAACCCCATAATGAATCGTTCTTATTTTAATAGTTGCAAACGAAATATAACAAATTTTAATTGAGTTTCTTAGTTGAAAGACAGAATCCAATCAAAAAGTAAATGGGCCCAACCCTCTAAAGACCCTTTACCTAAAGCAAAAGCAAACCCATGGCCCCCTTTGGGATAAAGGTGCATTTCTGCGGGGACTTTATTTTCGATTAAGGCATGATAGAAGAGCAGACTGTTGGCTATAGGAACGGCCTGATCGTCTGCAGCATGAAGTAGAAAAGAGGGGGGAGTTTCTGCAGTTACTTGGAGGTTATTTGAAAAATAATCAATAAGCTCATTTCCAGCATTTTTCCCAATTAAATTATTTTTTGAGCCTCCGTGATAATGTTTTTTATCAAAAGTGATGACAGGATAAATTAATGCCATAAAATTGGGGCGCGCACTTAATTGATCAATGGGATTATCGGAATTTTTAACGGTCATTTCTTTGTAATGTGTACCCAAAGTTGAAGCGAGATGCCCCCCCGCGGAAAAACCAAGAACACCGACTTTTTCTGGTAGGAGACTCCATTTTTTTGCTCCTGCACGGATGGTACGAATGGCACGTTGGGCATCTTGTAACGGAGCCCATTTGGGGTCGATAAGGGAAGGGGAATTGGGCAATCGATATTTTAATACAAAAGCAGTAATCCCTTTCGAATTGAGCGCTTTTGCAAAGTCGGTTCCTTCCCAATCATACGCCAATCCTTGGTACCCTCCTCCAGGACAAATGAGTACCGCAATTCCGTTTTGGTTTTGTTTGGCGGGTAAATAGACTTCTAGACTTGGTTCTTGAACATTTTCTATCCAGAGGATGTCTCTATTTGTAATGCGCTCTTTTTCTTTAGTTTGTTTTTGATTGGGAACACCTTCAGGCCATAAGGGAACGAGCTCTTGGGAAAAGCCTTGTAAAAACACAAAAACACAAAAGAAAAATTTTAGTCTTAAAAACATAATAAAGCGCTTTAAACTAAAGATATAAATTTTTTAGGTCTTTAATTTTTATAGTGCTTTTCGTGAAAAAGAAACCCTATTATAGGTGTAAATAATTTTTAAGGTTTTGTACATGATCTTTAAATGCATTAATTCCAAGAGGCGTAATGGAACACAAGGTTTGGGGATACTTTTCTTTGTATCCTTTTTTAATTTTCAGATATCCCATTTGATTTAGTTTGTCTAATTGTACACTTAAATTTCCTTGCGTGGCGTGAAGCTCTTTTTTTAAGTAAACAAAACTGGCAGATTCAAGTTTAATGAGCAAGGACATTATTCCCAAACGAAGACCATTGTTCAACAAGGGATCAAGAGGCTTCATTAAAATTATTTTTTAAAACATATCCTGGGACTGCAAAAGCCATAAAGACAACGACTCCATAAAGAAGCATGTTCCAATCAGGAGGCAGCAATTGCGATAAGAGAGGATTTATAAAAAGGAGTAAGCCCCCTAGAACGAGTAAACGAAATCGCAAAACGAAACCTGAAACTAGGGCGCCAATACCTGCGATGAGGGGAATCAATAACAGCGGTTTTAGTTCGATAAAAAAGGAAAAGAAACCAGACAATATCATAACAGATCCTAGTACAATCCATAGTTTTCCTAAAAAAAATTCGAGATGGGTTACGGTTGTTTTTTTTCTCGCTCTTTTTGTGTGATAATTTGCAGTATATAAACCTCCTAATAAAGGAGTGACCGCCCAAATTAAATAACTGTATTCTTCAAAGGGAGTAAATTTTAAACCAATAAAATTTAAACTAGCCGTAAGAAAGATAAGCCAGCCCCAAAAAACAAAATCAAAACTGTAATTACTTAGATTTTCTTTGGCCTTGTATATCGTTTTTTCGATAAGTTCTAGTTGTTGTTCTGGAGATAATGGTGTTTTTTTCATGAGTAAAAGATTTAGGTTTTATACAAACATAAACCAGTTTATAATATAAACCAAATTAAAATAAGATTTTAACATTTCAGTTTTTGAAAGTGATTAATCGTTGAGTTTAAGTACGGCCATAAAAGCTTGTTGGGGGATTTCTACATTTCCCACTTGGCGCATTTTCTTTTTCCCTTTTTTCTGTTTTTCTAAGAGTTTGCGTTTTCTTGAAATGTCTCCTCCATAACATTTGGCAGTTACATCTTTACGAAGTGCTTTAATCGTTTCTCTAGAAATGATTTTTGCACCTATAGCCGCTTGGATGGGAATATCAAATTGTTGTCGGGGGATGAGTTCTCGTAGTTTTTCACACATTTTTTTTCCAATGGTGTAGGCATTATCTGCGTGAATTAATGCTGAAAGAGCGTCAACAGGATTGGCATTTAGAAGGATGTCAACTTTTACTAATTTAGAGGAGCGCATTCCAATAGGGCTGTAATCAAAAGAGGCATAGCCTTTAGAAACAGTTTTTAATCGGTCATAAAAATCAAAAACAATTTCAGCTAAAGGCATATCAAAATTTAATTCTACTCGTTCAGTTGTCAGGTAAGTTTGGTTGGTAATTTGTCCACGTTTTTCTATACACAAAGACATGACGTTCCCCACAAATTCTGATTTGGTAATGATCGATGCCTTTATATAGGGCTCTTCCACTCGGTCTAAGGCAGAGGGATCTGGGAGGTCCGAGGGATTGTTAACCCATAGAACTTCATCGGGATTTTTTTTAGTAAAGGCCTGATAGGAAACGTTGGGAACGGTAGTGATTACTGTCATATTAAATTCACGTTCCAAACGCTCCTGAATGATTTCAAGGTGTAGCATTCCTAAAAACCCACAGCGAAAACCAAAGCCTAAAGCGGCAGAACTTTCAGGGAAAAACACAAGAGAGGCGTCATTTAATTGAAGTTTTTCCATAGAGGCTCTTAACTCCTCATAATCTTCTGTGTCTACAGGATAAATTCCCGCAAAAACCATGGGTTTAACTTCTTCAAATCCTTCTACAGCTTGCTGTGTAGGATTTTCAGGACTGGTAATAGTATCTCCAACCTTAACTTCTTTTGCTTCTTTAATTCCAGTAATGAGATAGCCCACATCACCTGCAAAAATTTCTTTTTTAGGTTCTTGATTGAGTTTTAGGGTGCCAATCTCGTCAGCGGAGTAAATTTTTTGGGTGGCAATAAATTGGATTTTTTGTCCTTTTTTAATGGACCCGTTGATGACTCTAAAATAGGTTTCGACTCCTCTAAAAGGATTGTAAACGGAGTCAAAAATAAGTGCCTGGAGGGGATCGTCGGGACTGCCTTTAGGAGCAGGGATTCGGTCAATTATAGCGGTCAGAATTTCTTGAATCCCCAAACCCGTTTTTGCCGAAGCTGGGATTACTTCTTCGGGCTTGCAACCCAAAAGATCTACAATATCATCTGTGACTTCTTCCGGATTTGCAGAAGGCAAATCAATTTTATTTAATACAGGGATGATTTCTAAATCGTTTTCTAAAGCGAGGTAGAGGTTAGAAATGGTCTGAGCTTGAATACTTTGAGCCGCATCTACGATGAGTAAAGCGCCTTCACAAGCAGCGATAGAACGAGACACTTCGTATGAAAAATCAACATGGCCTGGGGTGTCAATTAAGTTGAGCACATAGGTTTCGCCGTTGTGAGTGTAATCCATTTGGATAGCATGTGACTTGATGGTAATACCCCGTTCGCGCTCCAAGTCCATATTGTCTAAAAGCTGATCTTTTTTTTCGCGCTCGCTTACGGTTCCTGTGAAGTCCAATAGGCGGTCTGCCAAAGTACTTTTTCCGTGGTCAATGTGGGCAATTATGCAAAAGTTCCTGATTTTTTTCATACGACTCCGTCAATCATAGCGAGACAAATATACGAGTTTGTCAAAAGGGATTCTTTATTTTAAGTCACTTTTAAAGTCCTATATTTTTTTGTAATTTTAAAATCAATCTTACGCAAACCTACTTACTATGAAATTAACCATTACTCACCAACAATACTATTCTCGAATAGAATTATTATTGCGTTCTATTTTTGGAGCGATTTATATAGTGCTACCGCATGTTTTTATCCTTTTCTTTTTAGGGATGTGGGGGAACATTCTTCACTTTATAGCATTTTGGGTTATTCTTTTTACTGGACGCTATCCTGAAAGTATGTTCGAATATCAGGGACAATTGTTACGATGGCAATTGCGTTTAAATGCAAGAATATTTAACCTTTCAGATGATTACCCTGCTTTTGGATTGAAGGCCTCAGACGAACATACGAGTTTAGAAGTTCCGTATCCTGAAAAAGTAAGCAGAGGCTTGACTTTAGTGCGCTTGTTCTTCGGTGTTTTTTATGTTATACTGCCGCATTTTTTTATTCTATATTTCAGAATTTTGTGGGGGTTTATTTTATCATTTCTTTCTTTTTGGGCGGTTTTGTTTACTGGAAAATTTCCTGCCAGCTGGCACATTTTTTTGGTAGGAACCCTTAGATGGCAGTACCGAGTAAACCTGTATTTGAGCAATATGACAGATGAATATCCCCCTTTTCACGGAAGAGAATGAGAGCCTATATAGAAATTCCCCAGCCAGAAGAATTAAGCGAAAGAGAGAAAGAAGACGCCATGGGCGCATATTTTATGATGTTTGCTGCCTTGGCCTCAAGTCTTCCATTACCCATTATCAACCTTATTGCTGCGGTTATTTATTATTTTATAAATCGAAAAAAAAGCAGGTTTATCCATTTTCACTGTTTGCAATCGTTGCTTTCACAATTTCCAACAACCTTATTGAATTGGGGTCTTTTATTTTGGCTGTTACAGATTTATGTTTTTCACAATTATCAGATTAATAATTATTATTACGCCTATTTGTTTTTTGCAATAGTTGCGAACGTACTGTACATTATTTATAGTCTTATAGCAGCCTTAAAAGCGCGAAAAGGAATCTTTTTTTACTTTTTATTTTTTGGCCCCTATGCATACAGTCGCGTGTACCGAAAGGAAAACCTATTGGGATATGAAAATGAAAAGACACTGCTTAACAATTCTATGACAAACACTCCTCCATTTTGATGGTTAAGAAACTACTTTGGGATTTTTTAAAAATGGTTCTTCTTTTTGGAGGAATCTTTTTTCTCTTTTTTGTTGGGATAAAATTCCTTCCAGAGAAACAAAGAAATCATTGGTTTTATCAGGACAATAAAAGTGCGCTACTTTCCATAGAGCAAGAGATTTTATTAGGAGAAAAGATTGAGGAAATTTTGTTTGAACACCATCAAGAGGTAAAAATAAAAGTAATTGATTCCGCTTTATGGGTAATCCTTACTCGGCTGGAGAAAAAAATTGAGCAATCGGAATACGATTATGAAATTAAAGTAATAGATAGTCCTGAGATTAATGCATTTACCCTCCCTGGGGGGAAAATATACATTAATAAAGGGCTCCTTTCTTTTTGTGATTCACCGGAGCAACTTGCAGCAGTTTTGGCTCATGAAATAGGGCATGTAGAGCATAGACATGTAGTTTCCAAACTTATAAAAGAGTTTGGAATCAGTTTGCTTTTCACGATAATTTCTGGAGGGGATCCCTTTTTATTAACCGATCTTTTTCGTACCACGGCATCAAAAGCTTTTGACAGATCCTATGAAAAAGAGGCGGATCAATTTGCATTAAATCTACTAGAAGAAGCGAAGATTTCTCCAACTGCAATGGCTTCTTTTTTTAGAAAATTAAACCGCGAAAATTTGGGTTATGACGAGAAAATGGAGTTTTTAATGACACACCCCCATAATAATGCTCGAATTAAGCGAGCCCTAAATCATAAGACAAGAGATGCTTTTGAAAGCCAAAGATTTGAGCTGAATTGGGAAGAAGTTGTAAGAGAAGCAAAATAAGCACTCTCTTTTCAGTATTTTTGCTCAAAATGCGAAATCAATGGTTAAGATAGGTGATATTGAACTAGGAGACTTTCCGCTTTTGCTTGCTCCCATGGAAGATGTGAGTGACCCTCCTTTTCGAGCGCTATGCAAAGAAGGGGGAGCAGACGTAGTTTTCACGGAGTTTATTTCGAGCGAAGGATTAATTCGAGATGCCGCAAAAAGTGTCCAGAAGTTAGATATTTATGAAAAAGAGCGTCCTGTAGGCATTCAAATTTTTGGAGCCAATTTGGATTCAATGTTACGTTCGGTAGAGATCGTTGAGGCGACCAAGCCAGACATTATCGATATTAATTTTGGTTGTCCGGTTAAAAAAGTAGTTTGTAAAGGAGCAGGCGCTGGGATATTAAAGGATATACCTATGATGGTTAAACTTACAGAAGCCATGGTAAAACATACCCAGCTTCCTGTAACGGTAAAGACGCGTTTGGGGTGGGATCACGATTCAATCAAAATTATTGAAGTAGCAGAACGCCTTCAAGATGTGGGCTGTGCAGCTATTTCCATACATGGAAGAACCCGCGCACAGATGTACAAAGGGGATGCCGATTGGCGACCAATAGCCGAAGTAAAAAACAATCCGAGAATGCACATTCCCGTTTTTGGAAATGGAGACGTCAACACACCAGAACGGGCCGTAGAAATGCGCGATGTTTATGGATTAGATGGAGCCATGATTGGAAGAGCCAGCATAGGAAATCCTTGGTTTTTTAACCAAGTAAAGCATTTTATGGAAAAAGGAACCCATTTACCAGCTCCTTCTTTGGCAGCGCGTGTAGAAGCAGCAAGAAGACACCTAGAAATGTCTGTAGACTGGAAAGGAGAAGTTTTAGGGGTATTAGAAACCCGAAGGCATTATACGAATTATTTTAAAGGGTATACCAATTTTAAACCGTTCCGAACACGAATGGTTACTTCTAACAAAGCTGAAGAAGTGTATCAAGTATTCGAAGAGGTTTTAGAAGCCTATAGTACTCAAGAGGTTGTATAAGCCCTCATTTTTTTAGTCAATCCTTTAGTTGCCCAAGCGGTGCTTAAACTTCCCAAAAGCATTAA
>JALRDC010000111.1 GCA_023262245.1 Flavobacteriaceae bacterium | reverse complement strand
CTCCAAAGAACGCAAGATATCATAAATACACAATTTCCAGGATGATTCGAATTTGGTTTACCTGACCTATGGTTAAAACAATAAGATTCTAAATCGAAACTAAGTACCAAAGGAAATACAATTTCATTTCCCAAAGCCCGCAAGAAAAACTTCTCGCATTTTATTACACTTTTTTTGAGGTGTTGCTTCTCAATAGAAGTTTTGTCATCGTTACTTTGAATGGTGATAAAGACAAAATGCAGCAATTGGCTACTTTAAACGGTTTAAGAAACTCTTTCAAAAAATTTACGACCGGTCTCATACAAGATGGAAATGCTTTGAAACAATCCCGATTTACTCAACATCCAGAAGGTATATTCTCTGAGGGGGCATGGGTGCAATTGCTTTTTCTATTACAATTTTGGTTGAAAGACCAATCACCCGGTTTTGAGAAAACGGATATGGCTATCGAAAAGTCAGTACGCACAGTTTTTGATTTATTTGACAATACACCGGTTGACAGTTTGCTGGATTTCGGAAAATTCCTTTGGAAGGAAAAATTTAAAATGAGCTAATTGAAGACATTAGATTCAATTCCGACAAATAAAATTGAACGCGCCTCCAAATTGGTTAGTACGGGAGTAAAAATAGGGGGTAACTACTTGCGCTATTATGGTGAAAAACTTATTACCGGAGAAAAAGATACCTCTAAACTAAATCAAAATAATGCTAAAGACATTTACGACGGGCTTAAGGAATTGAAAGGGAGTGCCCTAAAAATAGCCCAGATGTTAAGCATGGAAAAAAACTTGATGCCAAAGGCTTATGTGGAACAATTCAGTTTAGCTCAATTTTCCGTTCCTCCTTTGTCCGGAGCATTGGTAAAGAAAACGATAAGAAAATATTTAGGAGCAGATCCAGAAGTGATCTTCGATACGTTTGCTACTCAATCTGAAAACGCGGCAAGCATCGGTCAGGTGCATAGCGCTACAAAGAATGGGAAAAAACTTGCTGTGAAAATTCAATATCCTGGAGTGGCAAACAGTATCAGTTCTGATTTGGCAATCGTAAAGCCCATTGCACTTAGAATGTTTAATCTAAAAGCAAAGGATACAGAAAAGTATTTTGACGAAGTAGAAAAAAAATTGTTAGAAGAAACAGATTACATTAAAGAATTAGAAAGTAGTCAATTCATTTCTGAATCAGCAAACCATATCTCCAATCTAAAATTTCCAAAATATTATCCTGAGTGGACTACCTCTAGAACCCTCACCATGGATTGGATGGAGGGTATTCATCTTTCTGAATTTGTAAAGCTGGATGGTTTTAGTCAGGAAGAAAGAAATAGGTTAGGTCAGACCCTATGGGATTTTTATATGTTTCAAATTCACGGTTTAAAAAAAGTTCAGGCAGATCCACACCCAGGTAATTTTATGGTCTCTTCAAGTTTAGAGTTGATAGCGATTGACTTTGGATGTATTAAAACGATCCCGGAGGATTTTTATGTCCCTTATTTTGAACTTTCAAAAAAAGAGAATATTGAGGACATTGAGAGCTTCAAGAAATTGCTAGGTGTATTGGAAATCCTCTTAGACACAGATACTCCAGAAGAAAAGGCTTATTTCATTAAGTTATTTCAGAAAATGATGCGCCTTTTTACATTGCCTTTTCACGAAGAACATTTTGATTTTTCTGATCCAGACTTTTGGAATTCCATATCTAATTTATCTAAAGAATTTACAGAAGACACTCAATTGCGTCAAATGAATGGGAATCGAGGATCCAAACATTTTATTTACATGAACAGAACTTTTTTTGGATTGTATCACTTGCTTCATGATTTAAAAGCTCAGATTTCCACGGAGTCTTTCAGAAGATATCTTTTATAAAGTTGGACCCAAAGAATTGGCGTTCCTGTTTAAAAAATGTATTTTTCAAACAAATTAACGAAGTATGTATAATTCCAAAATTATAGGGTTAGGAAAGTATTTACCTGACAACATTGTTACCAATGCTGATCTGGAAAAGATTATGGAAACCTCTGATGCTTGGATACAAGAGCGCACAGGCATTCAAGAGCGAAGACATATAGCAAAAGGCAGTGGGGATACAACTGCTACCATGGGAGTAAAAGCATCTAAAATAGCCCTAGAACGAGCAGGCTTAAAAGCACAAGATATAGACTTGATTCTTTTTGCAACTTTAAGTCCTGATTATTATTTTCCTGGCTCTGGAGTTTTGGTTCAAGAGGCTTTACAAATTCCTGATTGTCCCGCTATGGATATCAGAATGCAATGTTCAGGATTTGTTTATGCGGTGGCTACAGCTGATCAATTCATCAAAACAGGGATGTATAAAAATGTTCTAGTCATTGGATCGGAATATCACTCGGGAGGTTTAGACATGACCACTAGAGGAAGGAATATCTCTGTAATTTTTGGTGACGGTGCAGGCGCAGTAGTAATGACCCGAGAAGAAAATAAAGAAGTAGGGATCTTAAATTCTCAATTGCATTCTGAAGGAAAGTATGCAAAAGAACTTTCATTAATTGGTCCTAATACAGGGCGTTGGGTTCCTGAAATCATGAAAGAAAATGATCCGGATGATATTTCTTACTATCCTTATATGAATGGGCAATTTGTGTTTAAAAATGCAGTAGTACGATTTTCAGAAGTGATTCAAGCCGGATTACAAAAGGCTTCCTGGAAAGCAGAGGATATTGATATGCTGATACCTCATCAAGCAAATTTAAGGATTGCACAATTTGTTCAAAGAAAATTTGGATTAAGTGATGATCAGGTTTACAATAACATCCAGCGTTATGGTAACACGACAGCAGCATCCATCCCTATTGCACTTACTGAAGCCTGGGAAGAAGGAAAAATTAAGGAGGGAAGCAAGGTGGTTTTGGCAGCGTTTGGTAGTGGTTTTACTTGGGGAAGTGTAATCATACAATGGTAAATTACAAAACACTAGTCATCGGAGTTTCCACAAAACCAGAACGCTATTCTTATCAAGCGGTAATGCGTTTATTGGCTGCAGGAATAGAGGTAGTCCCAATGGGTATTAACTCTGGAACCCTTGGAGGCATAAATATAATTCCTCCATTAAGTCCAGAAAAAGAGATCCATACCGTCTCCCTTTATATAGCACCAGAAAGACAAAGAGATTATTTTAATTATATCATTGAATTACAACCGAAACGTGTACTCTTTAATCCAGGAACAGAACACCCGGCTTTTGCTAAAAAACTTACAGAGGCAGGCATCTTTTGGGAGAATGCGTGCAATTTAGTATTACTTTCTACGAATCAGTATAAGTCCTAAAAAAGTAAGTAAGCCATTTAAGGGAAGTAATTCGTAACCCAATTGATACCCTCCTAGAACATTTGCATCGATAGAGCCTAAAAAGGTAACGATAGCAAGTACGGATAACAATACAGGCCATAAATAGCGTTCTTTTATTTGGTATGAAGTGAAAATTCCAAAGGAGAAAAGCCCTAGTAGTGGACCATAGGTATAGCCAGCAACGGTTAACAGGCCATCAATGACATTCCGATCCAAAATGTACTTGAAGAGAATAACAACTAAAATCAATAAGAGACTCATACCTATATGAACCTTTTTACGCAGTCTTTTTTGTTCTTTTTCAGCGTATTGCTTGAAGTTTAAAAAATCTACACAGAAAGAAGTGGTCAGGGAGGTCAAAGCACTGTCTGCGCTACTGTAGGCGGCAGCAATTAGACCCAAAATAAAGGTAATAGCTACTGCGACACCTAAATTTCCATTTAAAGCAATTTCTGGAAATAGCAAATCGGTTTTGGGACTTCCATCCATAAGGGGTACCTCGATTCCCTCTTTTTTGGCATAGATATAAAGTAAAGCTCCTAGAAGCATAAAGAGCCCTGTCACAATTACTAAAACGAAGCTAAAAACAACCATATTTTTTTGGGCGTCTTTCAAATTTCTACAGCTCAGATTTTTTTGCATCATATCTTGATCTAAACCTGTCATACAAATGGTTACAAAGGCTCCTCCTACAAAGGATTTCAAAAAATGATTCCTACTCAATAGTGAATCAGTTACAAAAACATTACTGTAAGTTGACAGTTCAGAAGAACTTAAAAAATCAAAAAACGACCAATCCAATGCTTGATTAATGTAAAAAATGGACAAAACCACCGCTAAAACCATTAATGTGGTTTGCAAGGTGTCTGTAAAAACGATGGTTTTGATTCCTCCCTTTTGAGTATAAATCCAGATGAGCAAAATGGAAAGAACTACGGTAGCTTCAAAAGGAACCCCCCACGCATCAAATATAAATTGTTGTAATACGATAGCTACAAGAAAGAGTCGAAAAGAAGCTCCCAATACCCTGGAAATAAAGAAAAAGAAAGCTCCGGCATGATGACTATTTTTACCTAGACGCGTAGACAAATACTCATAAATGGAGGTCACATTATTTTTATAATAGAGTGGAAGTAAAAGATAAGCCACAACAAAATAACCCACCAAATAACCTAATACCACTTGAAAATAGGTGAATTCAGAAGCTTCTATCCAGCCCGGAACTGAAATAAAGGTGACCCCAGAAAGAGAAGCGCCTACCATTCCGAAAGCAACCAAGTACCAAGGAGAATTTCGATTGGCTTTAAAAAAAACTTCATTTGAATCCTCTTTTATTACAATATAGGAGACACCCACAAGAACAAGAAAATAACCTACTATGAGGAAAAAAATGAAAAGAGGTGTGATCATTTTAAGATTTTAATAAGGCTAAGATACAAAAGTAGGGACAACCTAGTTTTTTGTAAATTTGGAAATGGATTTTTCATCAAAGTTACTCGAAAACGCGGTGCAAGAAATTGCACTTTTACCTGGAATAGGAAAAAGAACAGCGCTGCGCTTAGCCTTGCACCTTTTGAAACAACCCAAAGAAAACACAGAACTACTTTCTAAAGCTCTAACTGCTTTGCGTGAAGGTGTCAAATTTTGTTCTAATTGTCATAATCTTTCAGATCATCCCCTTTGCGAAATTTGTTCTAGTCCTAAACGAGATAAAAAACTCCTTTGCGTGGTTGAAGACATACGCGATGTAATGGCAATAGAAAATACAGGGCAATTTCAAGGTGTTTATCACGTACTAGGCGGAATCATCTCCCCTATGGAGGGGGTAGGGCCTCAAGATTTGAACATAGCTTCTTTAATAAATAAGGCAAAGGAGGGGGAAATAGATGAAGTTATTTTTGCTTTAAGCGCAACGATGGAAGCAGATACTACCAATTTTTATATTTATAAACTATTAACTCCCTTTGAGATAAAAACTTCTACCATAGCTAGGGGAATTCCCGTTGGAGACGAGCTTGAGTATACTGATGAAGTAACACTGGGAAGATCAATTTTAGCAAGAATACCATTTGAAGCCTCCATCTCGAAAAGTTAATTTTTTGATTGGTCATCAGATCGATTAAGAAAACCTTTTTTCCAAGTCAAAAATTGATACTTTTGCAAAACAATTCAATATGGGACAATTTCATTTAAAACTACCCAAAATGGGCGAAAGTGTAGCCGAAGCAACCATAACCAAATGGCTAAAGGATGTTGGAGACACTGTAGCTTTAGACGATCCCATAGTTGAAATAGCTACAGACAAAGTAGACACAGACGTAACCTCAGAAGTTGAAGGAGTGATTCTTGAAAAACGTTTTAAAGAAAATGAGGTTGTTGAAATTGGACAGGTTTTAGTGGTAATCGAAACGGATCAAGACCATGAAGTGGAAACACTTGCGCCGCCACAAAAAGAGCTTGTGAACACTGAAACAACAATGGAAGAGGAAAATCTAGAAAAAGTAGCTTCTGAATTAGAAGAAGAGATTAAAACTCTAGAAACCACAATGTTACCACCCATAGTGAGTAGCAAACGCTTTTATTCTCCTCTAGTTAAAAACATTGCTAAAAAGGAAGGAATTTCTCAACCCGAGCTGGATCAAATAACTGGTACAGGAAAGGAGCAACGCCTTACAAAAGGAGATTTATTGAATTATCTTAAAAAGAGAACTTCTCCTGCCTTTTCTGAAAATCCAATAGAGCCAATTCAAACCGCACCCGTTGTAACGCCTTCAAAGAAAGAATTCGAGATTGTCAAACCCAGTATTTCCGGCGGGGATCAAATTTTGGAAATGACACGCATGGAGAAATTGATTGCTACTCATATGAAGAATAGCTTGGAGACTTCGGCTCATGTACAATCATTTATAGAAGTAGATGTTACCCGTCTTTGGGACTGGAGAGAGAAAGTCAAAGAAGCCTTTTCAAAAAGAGAGAATGAAAAACTAACATTTACTCCACTATTTATGACTGCAATAATCAAAGCCTTAAGAGATTATCCAGCTTTAAATAGCAGTTTGGTAGGAGACAAAATTCACAACAAAAAAGACATCAATTTGGGGATGGCTACTGCCTTACCCGATGGGAACCTCATAGTACCCGTAATAAAAAATGCAGATCATTTAAATCTGGTAGGATTGACAAAAGCGGTAAACGACCTTGCTAGCCGAGCTAGAGAGAATAATTTAAAACCAGATGAGATTCAAGACGGCACTTACACTTTTACCAATATTGGTAATTTCGGTTCTATAATGGGAACACCTATCATCAATCAACCTCAAGTAGGGATACTGGCCATTGGTGTCATTCGGAAAATGCCGGCAGTCATTGAAACACCCAAAGGAGATTTTATTGGAATACGAAAGAAAGTGATTCTTTCCCATAGCTATGATCACAGAATCATAAACGGGGCAACCGGTGGCCTTTTTGTTAAACGCGTTGCCGAATATTTAGAAAACTGGGAAGAGAACCTCCCCTATTAATTCAACTTCCATGAAACTTAAACTTAACAAACCCCTTTGTTTCTTTGATTTGGAAACTACAGGAACCGACATTAGTAAAGATCGTATTGTAGAAATTGCCATCTTAAAAGTATTGCCAGATGGATCTCGGGAACAAATGGAAGCACGGGTTAATCCCGAGATGGCTATTCCAGAAGAAGCTTCTGCGGTTCACGGGATTACGAATGAAATGGTGGCAAATGAACCTACCTTTAAAGAACAGTCAAATAAAATATATGAATTCATCAAAGGGTGTGATTTAGCGGGCTTTAACTCAGATCGATTTGATATTCCACTTTTAGTTGAAGAATTGCTTCGTGCAGAAATCGCTTTTGATTTCAAAAACACTAAGACCATAGACGTCCAAACTATTTTCCACAAAATGGAAGCCCGCACCTTATCTGCAGCATTAAAGTTTTATTGCGATCAAGATCTTACCAATGCACATTCTGCTCATGCAGATACCCAAGCCACACACGATGTTTTGCTTGCTCAGTTGGATCGTTATGATGATCTAGAGCCAACGGTAGATTTTTTAAATGAATTTAGCACCCGTAGAAAAACTGCCGACTTTGCTGGTTTTGTAGTTTATGACAAAACAGGTGAAATGTGTTTTGGGTTTGGGAAACACAAAGGAAAAAAAGTAACTGAAGTGCTGGAAAAAGAACCCGGATATTTTGGATGGGTTCTCAATGCGGATTTTCCTCGTTATACAAAAAAAGTTTTGACAGAAATTCGTTTACAGACTATGAATACTAAAGAGTAAAAGGTGAAGATAATCTGTGTAGGAAGAAATTATGCTGCTCACATAAAAGAGCTTCAGAATGAAAACCCCAATGAGCCGGTGCTGTTTCTAAAGCCAGACACCACTATACTTCAAACAAACCACCCTTTTTTTATCCCTCATTTCACTTCAGAAATAGATTATGAAGTAGAGGTCATCGTTCGTATTAACAGAATAGGAAAACATATACAGGAAAAATTTTCTCACAAGTACTATAATGAAATAGGTTTGGGGATAGATTTCACAGCACGTAGTTTGCAAAATGAATTAAAAGCAAAAGGCTTACCTTGGGAAAAGGCAAAAGCTTTTGATGGCTCAAGTTTAATAGGGACTTGGTTCGATAAAAAAAACTTTCAAGATCTTAACGCTTTGAGCTTTTCATTAGAACGCAATGGTAAAAGGGTTCAGGAGGGAAATACAAATCAAATGCTTTGGAAAATAGATGCATTAATCAGTTATATCTCACAATTTTTCACACTTAAAATAGGAGATGTAATCTTTACAGGAACTCCATCTGGAGTGGGTGCAGTCATAGAAAACGATATTTTTGTGGGTCATCTGGACGGGAAGCATGCATTTACAGTTAAAATAAAATGAAAGCAGAACTTATTACCATTGGAGATGAAATCCTGATTGGACAAATTGTTAATACCAATGCTGTTTTTTTAGCTAAAGCTCTAAATAAGATCGGAATTGAAATCGCACAAATCACAAGTATATCCGATGATAAGGAGGCTATTGTGAAGGCCTTGGACAATTCTGAAAAAAGAGCAGAATTAGTTATACTTACTGGAGGTTTAGGTCCTACTAAAGATGATTTGACTAAAAATACTTTGTGTAGCTATTTTGATGATGTCTTAGTGGAAAACAAAGAAATTCTATCTCATATAGAAGAAATCTTTAAAAAATATGTAACTACCCCTATAAATGATCAAAATCGTCAACAAGCATACCTTCCCTCTAAAGCAAGGATATTGAAGAATGAACATGGAACTGCTTCGGGAATGTGGTTTGAAAAAAAGAATCAAGTCATCATTTCCCTTCCTGGTGTTCCTTTTGAAATGAAATCTTTGATGACAAAAAAGGTACTACCAGCGCTACAAGAACATTTTACACGGCCTTTTATCATTCACAAAACGGTAATGACTTATGGTCTAGGAGAGAGTGCCATAGCGTCCCGAATTGTAGATTGGGAAAATGATTTGCCTCAAGATATAAAATTGGCTTATTTACCAAACTTAGGACGTGTTCGTTTACGTCTTTCTGGAAAAGGGAATGATGAATGCCAACTGGAAAAAAAGATAGATTATGAACTTGAAAAGTTATTGCCCTTAATTAAAGACATCTTTGTTGGCTTTGAGGACACCTCTTCATTTGAAGAAAAAATCCAGTTGCAATTTCTTGAGAAAAAACAAACCTTATCCATAGCAGAAAGTTGTACCGGTGGAGAAATAGCAGCACGCTTAACAAAAATCCCTGGTGCTTCAAAATATTTTAAAGGAGCGCTAGTTGTCTATCATACTCAAAGTAAGTCAGACCTTTTGGGGGTTTCTGATCAAGTCATTCAAGAACATTCCGTTGTGAGTCAAGCTGTTGCAGAAGCAATGGCGATCC
>JALRDC010000058.1 GCA_023262245.1 Flavobacteriaceae bacterium | reverse complement strand
TGGATAATAAAACTTGTTCAGATTCGACGTGATCATCATCAGGCACACAACAATCTACAGGACAAACTGCAGCACATTGAGGTTCTTCATGAAAACCTTTACATTCAGTACATTTATCAGGAACGATAAAATAATATTCATCAGAAACGGGTTCTTGGAAGATGTCTGCATTCACCTCTTTCCCATTAGGAAGCACGACCTCACCTTTTAGAGACGTACCATCTTGATAGCGCCAATCTTCCGCGCCTTCATAGATTGCGGTGTTTGGGCATTCAGGTTCACAAGCTCCACAATTAATACACTCGTCAGTAATGATGATAGCCATAGCAATTTTCTTCCTTACATTTGCGCAAAAATAAGGCCTAAATAGTTCTTAAACAAAAGAAATGAAAGCAATCTCCAATCGTGTTGAAGCCCTTGTAAAACTTGGAATACATCTAAAAGGATTTAATCCTGATGACCCTATATATAGCAGTCTTCAAAGTCATCTTGAAAAAGCAAAAAAACTCAATCCTTGGTTTACTCATGAAAACATAAAGATTACTTTTAAAAATTGGGGAGCTGCATTAACTGCAGCAAATATTGAAAAATGGCTCTCGCCCTACCAACTTAAAACTCAACAACCAAAAAACATTGCACTAATCCTAGCAGGAAACATTCCTATGGTGGGTTTTCATGACCTTTTATCGGTATGGGTATGTGGGCACAGGGGTTTAATAAAATGCGCTTCAAAAGACGAAGTTTTACTGCCTTATATGACAAACTTTCTTGAACATCATACCAAGGAGCAAGCTTTCAGTTATGCAGATCAGCCCCTTAAAGGATTTGATGCAGTAATCGCTACGGGCTCAAATAATGCAGCGCGTTATTTTGAACATTATTTCGGGACTTACCCGCATATCATTCGAAAAAACAGAAATGGAATCGCTGTTTTAAATGGATTAGAAAGCAACACTGATTTGGAGTCCCTTGGAGTTGATATTTTGCAGTTTTTTGGTCTGGGATGTCGTAATGTTTCCAAAGTTTACATACCGGAAAACTATGATCTAAATGCTCTTTTTGGTGGACTTTATCCTTTTGCTAATATTATTGAGCATCCAAAATATGCAAATAATTACGACTACAACAAAGCTGTTTTTTTAATGAGTGAACACGATTTTTTAGAAAATGGATTTTTCATGCTCAAGCAAGATTCTTCTTTTAGTGCTCCAATTGCATGTTTGCATTATGAATACTATAATAATATGCAAGATCTTAAATCACATCTTAATTCCAATAAGGAAGCAATACAGTGTATTGTTTCTCATATGGAACTAACTGGAGCTATTGCTTTTGGGACTGCTCAAAGACCCGCATTGTGGGACTACGCAGACGGAGTGGACACGGTCGCTTTTTTAAATCAATTAACATGATATTTTAAAAAACCGCTACTTTGTTGGATGAAACTTGTTAACAACTCCAAAAAAAAAATTGTTCCTAAAAGCTGTATTTAGTGAACTTATCATAATCTTTGTGCTTTAAAAAAATTCTAGAAAAAACAATTTCAAATACCCACACGAACATTACTCATGAAAATCCATAACTTTAGTGCAGGTCCTTCTATTCTTCCTCAAGAAGTCATGCAACAAGCGTCACAGGCTGTTAAAGAATTAGATGAATCTGGTTTATCCTTAATTGAAATTTCACATCGGAGTAAAGCTTTTATTGAGATCATGGAAGAAGCTTGCGAACGTGCCCTTCAATTAACTGGGTTACAGGGCAAAGGATACAAAGCGCTTTTTTTACAAGGAGGTGCTAGTCAACAATTTTTAATGAGTGCCTATAATCTCTTAGAGAAAAAAGCAGGTTTTGTCAATACTGGAACTTGGTCTACTAAAGCGATCAAGGAAGCAAAACTTCTTGGAGAGGTCAGTGAAGTAGCGAGTTCTCAAGATGCAAACTTTAATTATATTCCAAAAAATTACAGTGTTCCCTCAGATTTAGACTATTTACACCTCACAACAAACAATACCATTTTTGGCACACAAATAAAAAGTATCCCTGATACAGAAGTCCCTTTGGTTGCAGACATGAGTTCAGATATCTTTTCAAGAAAGTTTGATTATTCAAAATTCGATTTGTTTTACGCCGGAGCACAAAAAAACATGGGTCCTGCGGGTACTACTTTAGTTATTTTTAAAGAGGATGCACTGGGGAAAGTATCACGTAGCATACCTTCAATGCTAGACTATGCAGTTCAAGCAAAAGCAGAAAGCATGTTCAACACTCCTCCGGTATTTGCTGTTTACACCAGTTTGCTCACGTTAAGATGGATTGAAAATCAAGGAGGTATTGAAAAAATAGGAATAAAAAATGCCGCAAAAGCAACTCATTTATATGGTGAGATAGATCGCAATTCAAAATTCAAGGGGTTTGCTGCTCCCGAAGATCGAAGTCATATGAATGCAACTTTTAATTTAACAGACCCTTCGCTCTCAGAAACTTTTGATAAAATTTGCCAAACGGCAGGGATTAGTGGTTTAAAGGGACATCGTTCTGTTGGAGGATATCGCGCATCTATTTATAACGCATTACCCATTGATAGTGTAGAGGTGCTCGTAGATTGTATGCAAATCTTAGAAAAAGAATATTAAAAAAATACGAATGAAAATTTTAGCTAATGACGGCATCTCTCAATCTGGGATTGATGCTTTAACAAAAAATGGGTTTGAAGTAATCACGGTAAATGTTGCACAAGAACAATTAGTGAATTACATCAATGAAAATGAGGTAAAAGCTCTTTTAGTTCGAAGTGCTACCACTGCCCGAAAAGAATTAATAGATGCCTGTCCGGGATTAAAACTTATCGGCCGTGGTGGTGTTGGAATGGACAATATAGATGTTGAATATGCAAAGTCTAAAGGCCTTCACGTTATCAACACTCCGGCAGCTTCTTCCGCTTCTGTAGCCGAATTGGTTTTTGCTCATTTATACGGTGGCGTTCGTTTCTTATATCAATCCAATAGGAATATGCCTCTCGAAGGAGAAGCCAATTTTAAAGGTTTAAAAAAGGCTTATGCTAAAGGCCTGGAATTACGAGGTAAAACAATGGGTATTATCGGTTTTGGAAGAATTGGACAAGAAGTTGCAAAAATTGCTTTAGGGGTAGGGATGCATGTCCTTGCTGCAGATAAATTTATAGAGTCTGCAGTAGTTCCTGTCATACTGGCTACTGGAGACCGCATTGACGTTGAAATAAAAACGGTAAACCTTGATGAATTAGTCAAAAATTCTGATTTCATTTCTCTTCATGTACCCGCTCAAAAAGAGTATGTGATCGATGCGACAGTATTTTCTAAAATGAAAAAAGGTGCCGGTTTAATAAATGCTGCCCGAGGCGGGGTTATCGACGAGGTAGCTCTTGTAGAAGCACTGGATTCGGGTCACTTATCATTTGCTGCTCTAGACACTTTCGAAAACGAACCCAAGCCAGAAATCAAACTTTTGATGCATGATAAAATCTCTTTAACCCCTCATATCGGTGCTGCTACTCTTGAAGCACAAGACCGTATTGGGGAAGAGCTTGCGTCACAAATTGCAAACCTCCTAAAATAAACGCTTCGATTTGTACTTTAATCGTCTAAAAGAAAAATGGGGAATCACTTCCAACTTTCAATTGGTTGTGATTTTTATAGTTTTTGGACTAACGGGCTCTTTTAGTGTTCGCCTGGCGAAACCCATATTGGATTTTATTGCTTTAAAACCAGAAAACCTTGAATCTCTTTTTATGGGAGAAGTGCTTTACTGGATACTTAGGATCTTAATTATCTTTCCCGTTTATCAAATATTACTGATTGTTTTTGGTGCTCTTTTTCTTCAATTTCGCTTTTTTTGGAATTTTGAAAAGAAGCTACTCAAACGCATCGGTTTCAAACGTTTTTTTAAAAATCCCTAAGAGAGTTTGGACTGAATTAGATTTAGAAATTCATTACGTGTTTCTGTCTCTTTAAAAGCGCCTCTAAATCCAGAGGTAGTGGTAGTTGAATTTTGCTTTTGTACTCCACGCATCATCATACACATATGAGAAGCTTCAATTACAACAGCTACACCAATGGGTTCTAAAGTATTGTTGATACAGTCTAGGATTTGTTCAGTCAACCTTTCTTGTACTTGTAAACGTCTAGAAAACACATCTACAACCCTAGGGAGTTTACTTAAACCTACGATACGTCCATTTGGTATGTAAGCAATATGAGCTTTACCAAAAAAGGGAAGTAAATGATGTTCGCAAAGAGAATACAGTTCGATATCTTTAACAATTACCATTTCGTTGTAATTCTCTTCAAACATAGCACTTTGCAGTATTTGTTTTGGATCTTTCTCATATCCTTCAGTCAAAAACTTCATTGCTTTTGCTGCACGTTCTGGGGTTTTTAATAGTCCCTCACGATTTTTGTCTTCACCCAACAGGTGGACAATCTCTTCATAATTAGTTTTGATTTGCTCCGTAATGGGCAGTGTTTCGATATTAAAATTCTCATTCATTTGTTATAGCAATATAGTTGGAAAAATATGTTTTAAGCTTTGATATTTTTGGGTCAATTAAATACATACAATAGGATTGTTCTCTATTATTATTGTAATAATTTAAATGTTCTTCTTCAGCTTTATAAAAAGGAGTCGCTTCTTTCACCTCGGTTACAATTGGATTTTTGAAGATCTTTTCATCTTCTAACTTTTTAATAAGCTGCTGAGCCAATTCTTTTTGTTTAACTTCTGTATAATAAATACCTGAGCGATATTGGGTGCCAATATCATTTCCTTGGCGGTTTAAAGTGGTCGGATCATGGGTGTTAAAAAAAATCAATAAAAGGTCTGAAAGACTTATTTTTTCTGGATCGTAATAGAGAGATATCGCCTCCGTATGTCCTGTCCTTCCTGTGCAAACCTCGCGGTATGCAGGATTCTTAATCGTGCCGTCAATGTAACCTGGAAGTACTTCTTCTACGCCGCTTATTCTTTGAAAAATTGCTTCTGTACACCAAAAGCATCCACCAGCTAGATATATTTTTTTGATAAATTATTTATTAAAAAGTTTAAACAAATATAACGATTGTAGAAAATTTCAAGCACAAAATTTAGGGTAATCTTGCTAAAGGGAAAAGTTTGAAAGATTGGAAAGCGTGGAATAATTAGTATGAGGAAAATAAAAAAGCACTAATTTTGATATCAATATGAAAGTACTGCTCAGCGCTAAAAAGCTAAATAAAAGTTATGGTGATCTCAAAGTTCTAAACAATGTCACCCTCCAAGTAGCCAAAGAAGAAATCGTTACCATTATTGGACCTTCAGGAGCAGGAAAAAGCACTTTACTTCATATTTTGGGCACCTTAGATCGTCCTGATTTGAATCCTGAAAGTTCTTTGAGTTTGGATGGTGTGGACACTACACAGCTTAATGAGAAAGCCATTGCTAAGTTCAGAAACCAACAAATGGGTTTCATTTTTCAATTTCATGAATTGCTTCCAGAATTTACTGCTTTAGAGAATGTTTGCTTACCCACCTGGATTTCCAAGAAAACTGCTGTTGATTCACAGGATAAAGCGCTTGAATTGCTAGAACGGCTGGGTATTAAAAATCGAGCGCATCACAAGCCTAGTGAGTTATCTGGAGGAGAGCAACAACGTGTAGCTGTGGCAAGAGCCTTGATTAATGACCCTAAAATTATTTTTGCTGATGAGCCTAGTGGAAACTTAGACTCTGAAAACGCAAATCAGTTGCACGATCTTTTTTTTGAATTGCGAAAAGAGCGTGCTTGCAGCTTCGTCATTGTCACTCACAATAAGGAATTGGCAAAACGCGCCGACAGAACCATTAGACTTAAAGACGGACACATTTACTAATGCATACCCATGCCCTTAAGGACTTTTTAGATGAAAAAGCAGCGGCCTATGAGCAAAAATATTTTCTTGATCAAGATCCTATTCAAATCCCACATCAGTTTCAGCTAAAAGAAGATATCGAAATAGCTGGTTTTTTGGTTGCCACGATTGCTTGGGGAAATCGGGTAAGTATTTTAAAAAGCGGCCGGAAGATGATGCACTTAATGGGAAATGATCCTTATAATTTTATTATTTCACATAGTGTTAAAGACCTGAAAGGGCTAAACTCTTTTGTGCATCGTACGTTTAATGGAGGTGACTTAATATATTTTGTGAAAGCACTGCGCAATATTTATTTAAACCATGGTGGTCTTGAAGCTGCTTTTTCAACAAACCCAAAGGGGCTTCGCATGGATCAAAACATTCATTTTTTTAAACAATATTTTTTTGAATTAGATCATCAAAAGCGAACTGAAAAGCATGTTTCTGACCCCCTTCGTGGTTCTGCTGCAAAGCGTCTTAATATGTACTTACGATGGATGGTTCGCCCTGCTACTAAGGCTGTAGACTTTGGAATTTGGGATCGCTTGAATCCTTCGCAACTTTCCTGCCCTCTAGATGTGCATAGTGGAAATGTAGCACGAAGTTTAGGCTTACTAAAACGAAAGCAAAACGATCATCAAGCCCTCGTGGAATTAGATGAAAAACTAAGAAGTTTTGATCCCCAAGATCCTGTAAAATATGATTATGCGCTTTTTGGTTTAGGTGTTTATGAATACTTTAAATAAAAGGAAGTTAGCTAGCGATTGTTTAGCTCACTCAAGTGAGTTACCTTTAGAATAAAATCAAAGGATGTTCAAAACTTTTTTTAAAAACCTAGGGCCAGGTCCGCTAATTGCTGCTGCCTTTATTGGTCCTGGCACGGTTACCCTTTGCACCTTAGCTGGAGTCCAATTTGGAATGGCCTTGTTATGGACCTTGCTAATTGCTATAGTTGCCGCTATGGTTCTTCAATCTATGGCTGTAAAAATTGGAATGATCGGGAGAAAGAGCCTGACAGAGGTCATCAAGGAAGAAGTCAGAACCCCAGTTGTAAAGCGTACCCTCCTTACGTTAATTTTTGCTGCGATTATTATAGGTAATACTGCTTATGAAGCTGGAAATATTAGCGGTGCTGTATTGGGTCTAGAAAGTCTTTTTGGGCTCTTTAGAATTGAATTAAAACAGTTCACTTTCAACTTATACCCTCTTATCATCGGGCTCCTAGCCACTTCCCTATTATGGTCTGGAAAATATAAGATAATTGAACGCAGTATGATTGGACTAGTGCTCGTCATGAGCATTTCTTTTTTATTTACTGCGTTTACCACTGCTCCTAACTTAGGTGAGTTAATAAAGGGGCTTTTTACATTTAAAATTCCCAACGGAAGCTTACTCATGATTGTTGGGTTGGTTGGGACAACCATTGTTCCTTACAATCTATTTTTACATGCCGAATTGGTCAAAAAGAAATGGTTAGATGCTTCTAAAATTAATTTTGCAATGCGAGATATGTTGATCGCTTTGGGGTTGGGTGGTGCTATTTCATTGAGTATAATCATTACTGCTGCAGGTGTTGATACCCTTGAAATCAATAGTGCCGCAGACCTTGCTTTAGGACTGGAACCCCTGTTTGGAAGCAATGCTAAGTATTTTTTAGCTTGTGGTCTTTTTGCTGCAGGAATTACAAGTACAATTACGGCTCCACTAGCCGCTGCCTATGTTGTTTGTGGTTGTTTTGGCTGGAAGGCAGATTTAAAAGCGAAGCACTTTAAGTTAATTTGGTTTTCAATCATCCTTTTTGGTGTACTTCTTTCCGCTACTGGATTAAAGTTAATTTTAATTATTCAATTTGCTCAAATCACCAATGGTATCCTACTTCCTGTAATCGCTGCACTCCTGCTCTGGATGGTAAACAAGTCAAAACTTTTGGGAACCTATAAAAACAATCTCACCCAAAATATAATAGGTGCTTTGATTGTAGTACTTACATTATTTTTAAGTATTAGAACCCTAATTTTAGTCTTTTAATGAAAAGCATAGATCTCAATGTAGACATGGGGGAAGGATTTGCTAACGAAAGTGAATTCATGCCTATGATTCACTCGTGTAACATTGCTTGTGGTGGGCATGCAGGTAGCGTGGAAGAAATAAAAAGGATCGTGGATCTAGCCCAAGAGAATCAGGTAAAAGTAGGAGCGCATCCCTCCTATCCTGATAAAGAAAACTTTGGGCGTAAATCAATTAAAATAAATAGAAAAGCACTTGAGAAAAGTATCGAAGAACAACTGATGTTATTTCTAGATTCTATAGGGGATCACTCACTTTTACATCACATTAAACCACATGGCGCATTGTATAACGATTGTGCAAAGAACCCTGAATTGGCTGAAGTCTTTCTTCGGGTTATGGAAAGAGTATGTCCCAAGGCAGTTCTATTTACACTCCCTGGGAGTGTATTAGGGGCTCAGGCCAAAAGGAAAGGTATGCGTATTTGGAATGAAGCTTTTTTAGACCGTGCTTATACAGATGAAGGGCATTTACAGTCTCGAAATGTGTCTGGTGCTGTTCTTGGTTCAGGTGCGGAAATGTACAACCAACTTTTCACAATACTACATCAAGGTAGAGTGAAAACTATAGATGGCAATTGGATTCCCATGAATGCGGATACTTTTTGTCTCCATGGCGATCATCCAAGGGCTTTAGAAAATCTTAAAAAGGTATTGGAATTACATCAAAATCAAACATTAAAATGAATCTTGTTCCATTTCGTGTAATTGTTCTTCACCCTAAAGCGTTATTGCTGGAATGGGAACAAGAACCTTCGGATCAACTTTTGGAAAAATTATTAGGTTTTAAAAGGCTTTTACAAAATCAAGATGAAGTAACCCGTTGTACAATGGGGTATAAATCCTTAATGATTCACCTCTCAGAAAAAGCTACCTCTCTTTCCAAGGTCAAGGCGCTACTCTATAAACGCTACAATACTTTAGAAATAACTGAATTTCAATCTGGAGTTCATTGGAAAATCCCTGTATGTTATGAAGAAACTCACGCTCCAGATTTAGTTACTCTAGCTCAAGCTTTAAATAAATCCCCAGAGGAAGTCATCCAATTGCATACTGCGGCTACTTATAGAGTGTGTTTTATTGGCTTTCTTCCCGGGTTTTTATATCTAAGCGGTCTTAATCCAGAACTTTTCTTAGCTAGAAAAGAAAAACCTTTACTCAAGGTTCCAAAAGGAGCCGTGGCCATTGGTGGGAAACAAACTGGTATATACCCCAATGAAAGTCCCGGTGGTTGGCATTTGATTGGAAAAACTCCTCTATCCTTTTTTGATCCTAAAAAGATCCCACCTTGTTTTGCTCAAGCCGGGGACTGGATCTCATTTGAACCTATAAACTCCAAAGCCTATTTAAAAATACAAGAGGAACTAATCTCCGGAAAATTTAAAATCTCTCCCCATGGTTGAAATCATCCAACAAGGCCTTTATACATCTATTCAAGACCTAGGACGCTTTGAATATCAGGAATATGGTGTTCCGCTTTCGGGAGCATTGGATCAACAAGCCTTTAGAATGGGAAATCAATTGCTTAACAACCCTCTAAAAGCGGCTGCTTTGGAATGTTCTTTTAAAGGTCCTAAAGTGCGTTTCCATCAGGAAACCTGTATTGTTTTAACAGGTGCAGATATGCAAGCACGACTGAACAATACTCCTCTAAAGAATTACATCCCAACCAAGGTAATGGAAGGAGATGTTTTGAATTTGGGAACCGCGTTTAATGGGTGCCGAACCTATCTAAATATTGCGGGGGGATTTAAAACAGAAAAAGTTTTAGGAAGTAGAAGTCAATATATGGGGATTACAAAGGAAGAACGAATCAATAAAAAAGTTTTGCTGCCCATAGGCACTTCCACTTTTGACCCTGAAAAAGGCGCCCATATACATTCACCAAATTTTGATTATAAAAAACCTACGCTTGAAGTATTTGCTGGACCTGAGTTTCACCTGCTAAAAAAAGATCAAAAGGATCAATTACTAAAAAAAATCCTAAGCCTGAGTGAGTTGAATAACAGAATGGCTTTTCGACTCAAGGAAAAAATACAACACAAACTCCCTCAAATTTGGACTGCTCCCGTTTTACCGGGAACCCTTCAATGTACTCCTGATGGAACTTTAATTATTCTAATGCGAGATGCTCAAGTTACGGGGGGATATCCGCGTTTACTCCAATTAACAGATGATGCCTTAGAACGCTTAGCACAGAAGAAAACAAATGATGAGATTCGCTTCAAACTACTCCCCTCATTAGAATAAATAGCTTTGCAACAATTGTTCTAAAATTGTTTCTTATTTTTGTCAGGACTTTTGCTTCATGAAGATACTCTTAAAAAACGCGACCATTATCAATGAAAAGAGTCCTTTTCACAATCAAAAACAAGACTTACTCATCGTTGATGGGATTTTAAGTAAAATTGAAACTCAATTAGACGAGGAAGCAGATAAGGTAATTGAATTGAAAGATTTGCACCTTTCTTCAGGTTGGTTCGACCCTAGTGTTTCCTTTGGTGAACCCGGATTTGAAGAACGAGAAACCCTTAACAATGGGTTGTTAACGGCTGCCAAAAGCGGATTTACCCATATTCTACTCAACCCCAACACCCAGCCTGTAATCTCGTCGCATTCTGACGTAAATCATATCATTCAATCAACGAATTCACACACTACTGCCCTTTATGTAAGTGCTTCTTTATCAGAAAAAGCGGAGGGTATGCAAATGGCCTCACTTTACGATATGCACAAGGCAGGAGCAAAAGCCTTTGGAGATTTTAATCAAGCCATAAGCAATCCTAACCTCTTGCGTATTGCTTTAGATTACGTACAAAGTTTTGATGGTATCATTCAATCTTATCCCATTGATTTTGGATTACAAAATAACGGTCAAATGCACGAAGGTAAGGTCAGTACGAATTTAGGTTTAAAAGGCCTTCCTGAAGTCGCAGAAACCGCTCCCCTAGCACGTGATTTACAACTTTTAGAATATACCCAAGGAAAATTACACATCCCGTACCTCTCCTCTGCAACCAGTGTAGATTTAATTCGAGCAGCCAAGAAAAAAGGACTAAATGTGAGCTGTGGTGTAGGGATTCCTCATTTGATTTTTACAGAAAATGAGTTGGCCGATTTTGATCCAAATTTTAAAATCATCCCTCCCTTAAGAGCAATAGAAGATCAGAAAGCATTAAGAGAAGGTCTTTTGGATGGAACGATTGATATGGTGAGTAGTTTGCATCAACCTATTAATCCAGAACTTAAAAATTTAGAGTTTGTAGAATCGGAGCCAGGGAGTATTGGCTTGGAGGCTGCTTTCGTAGTTCTTCAGAAACAATTTCCACTAGAACAAGTCATTTCGTTTTTAACTCGTGGGAAGAAACGTTTTGGAATTGCTGATCCTCAAATTATGATTGGTGCCCCAGCAGATTTAAGCCTTTTCACTCCAAAAGGAAGCGGCCTACTTAATGAAGATGATCTCTACTCCGGTTCTAAAAACTGTATGTTCATTGGTAGCCCTACTCAAGGTAAAGTTTATGGCTCCATCCGAGGAGAAAATCTACAAATCAATACTTAAAAAAACCAAATGGTAAGCTATCGTATTCGAAAAGCAATTTCTGAACAAGAAAACCGCCGCCCTGCCATTTTTTTACTGCATGGCTATGGAAGTAATGCAGATGATTTATTTTCATTTACCCCTTATTTACCGGAAAGTCATACAATCATAGCACTTCAGGCACCTCTTACGTTAGCCCCTGGCAGTCATGCTTGGTATCCTCTTTATCCAAAGGCTGATGGAACTTTTGACTCTGATGTTGAAACTGCATGGAAAGCTGTGGAGTTCCTAATGGAAAATATTGAAAAACTAATTGAGAAATATGCTCTCAACTCCAAAGATATCACTCTTTTGGGATTTAGTCAGGGTGCTATCTTAAGCTGGGCATTGGCTTTTAGCAAATCCAATAAAATTAGGAGAATTGTTGCGCTCAGCGGAGTTGTCCACGAAAGTGTAGACACTTCTAAAGCTCCAACATTTTTAGCCTATGCAGCTCATGGAACTGAGGATGCGGTGATTCCCATCAATAAAGCTAGAAATACAATTCTACCCTTAGCTAAAAAATATAAAGAAATAGATTATCATGAATTTCATGATGGTCACGGCGTTTCTCAAGAAAATTTCAACTTAGTTCTTCAGTGGTTAAATAAAACAGCACTATAAAGGCTGAACAAAGGAATCCAAGCTTTTAAACGAAAAAGCTCCATTTTTGTTTTTCTGATATATTAAGAGAGCTTGTCCCCAGTAGTCAGTACTTTGAAAACCGATGAGCACCCAGCTTTCATTAACAACTTGAACCTGATCAATAAGAAAACGACCCTTGGGTAAGGATTTTAAAATTGTTTTAATCCCCCCTGAGGAATTCATTTCCAATAACTGCTTACGAACTAATGTCGCCACTTCACTTTGTAGATCAAATTTAGGGTTTGATTCCAATGAAAAAAAGGAATGCGTCTCCCTAAAATCTTTTAAAACACTCAAGGAGTCCTTTAATTGAAGCTGGGTTTGATATTGACTCTGAATCAACGCATCTTGATGATTTAATATCTTATTGGTATTGAAAATCTGATAAAAAAGGACAATACACACAAAAAGAAATAAATACAGAATGATTTTAAATTTCATTGATTAAAGTTTAATGGCTATCTAAAGTCAACGTATCATAGGCTAAAAAAACATTGGAAGGCAACTGGGCGGCTACTTCCTTATGAAAGCCCATAAGATGACTAATATGAGTTAAATAACAACGTTCGGGCTTAAGTTTTTCTATTAATTCTAGGGCTTCTTCTAAATTGAGATGATTTGGATGTGGCTCGGTTCTCAAACAACTCAATACTAAGGTGTTTAATTTAAGAAGCTTTTGTTGTTCCTCACTACTTATTGTCTTTACATCAGTCAAATAGCAAAAGTTTCCAATACGATAGCCCAATACGGGTAATTTATCGTGCATGACCTCTATAGGAATAATGGTTTTACCTTTAAATTCGAAGGGTGTTTCTGGAGCAATAATGTTTACATCAACAGAGGGTGCGCCAGGATACTTGTTTTCAGAAGAAAAAATATAATCAAACCGGCTTGAGAAATTTTCCATTACTCGTTTACTTCCAAAGACAGGGATATCCCCTTGGCGAAAAAAAAAGGGTCGGATATCATCCATACCTGCGCTGTGATCGGCGTGTTCATGTGTAAAAAGTATCCCGTCTAGTTGTGTTACGTTTTCTCGAAGCATTTGTTGTCTGAAGTCTGGACCGCAATCTACAACTAAGTTTACCCCTTCCCATTGGATCAACACAGAAACACGCAAACGTTTATCTTTTGGATCGGTGCTTAAACAAACAGGATGGTTACTTCCAATGACAGGAATCCCTTGAGAGGTTCCTGTACCCAAAAAAGTTACTTTTATCATGTTTTTCAAAGGTAAACTATGTCTATTAATTCCACAATCTTTGTAGATTTGAAAAACAAACTATTTGTAGATGCCAATACAATTACCTGGGGAGATCGAGTTAGAAAACCGACCTTCAATCGAAGCCAAAGCCTTACGAATTAACTTAAATCGTTTTATCTACGGAACCTTTGCAGAAATTGGGGCAGGTCAAGAGGTAGCAAGACATTTTTTTCGCTCTGGAGGAGCCTCTGGAACCATTGCAAAAACCATAAGCGCTTACGATAAGAACTTTAGTGACAACATTTATGGCGAGGAAGACGACAAACGCTATGTTACAGAGGCTCGCCTTAATAAGATGCTGGACCATGAAATGGGTTTACTTGAAGACCGAATACCCAGAGATGAAAACCCAAATAAAATGTTCTTTACCTATGCTAATACAGTTACTACGATTGACTTTGCAAAAAAATTTAAAGGTCATGGATGGATGGGAATTCGCTTTCAGGCTGATCCAAAACAAGATTATAGCGAAATCACTTTGCATGTTCGTTTTCACCAAACAGAAGCGCGCTTACAGCAAGAAGTATTGGGTATTATCGGGGTTAATTTGATCTATGGAGCTTTTTATAAGAACAATGAAC
>JALRDC010000024.1 GCA_023262245.1 Flavobacteriaceae bacterium | reverse complement strand
TAGACAATTTTATTCAAATTTACACTTTTTTAGCACCTTCGCCAACTTGATCCAGCAAGTAGTGCCTGTTTTGACAAAAAGAAGCGAGTTCTTCTTTTATAAAATCATTGACTTTCCCTTTATATTCCTCCGGATACAAGACATGAACATTAGCACCAGCGTCCAGGGTAAAGCAAACCGGAATTCTATCAGAAGCACGAAATGCCCAAAGTTTTTCTATAATTGCTAAAGTATTGGGTTTCATCAGAATAAAATAGGGATTAGAGGTCATCATCATGGCGTGTAGCGTGAGGGCTTCCAATTCAACAATTTGGATAAAAGCATCTAAATCTCCTGTTTTCATGACCGTTATCAAGGCACTTAAATTTCGATCTGCTTGCAAAAATCGTTGTTCTGCAAAAGGGTGCTTGTGCATCAGATCATGGCCTTGCGAACTGGTAACGGTTTTAACCCCTTTATCTACTAAGAGAATACAGTCTTGATAACTTTTAAAGACGGGGTTTAGAGCTGCTTCAAAAGGTAAGGCGTATAAATCAGAAGATTGTTTTTGACTTTTGTTTTTCCCCCATATTGTAACGGGACCTGCTACACTACGCGCTGCACTTCCAGATCCCAAACGTGCTAAAAAAGAAGCCTTTTTATAGAAATAAGAAGTTGTCATATCTGGGAATAAATGACGTTCCAAATCCATTAGGTTTAACGATATAGCTGCCATAGCAGAGGCGGAAGATGCTATACCACTACTGTGGGGAAAAGAGTTCTCACTTTTTATCTTAAGTTCGTAATCAGAGAGCCAAGGGATATACGATGCTATGCGATCAAAAAATTGTTCAAGTTTTGGCTTAAACTCAGGTTTTGATTCCCCTTCGAAGAAAAACATAAAATCGAACTTTTTAGAAGTTGCCGGTTGAAATTCAATTTCGGTTTTTGTAAGACTGGTGGATAAAGTAAAGCTTAAGGAAGGATTTTTTGGAAGTTGAGGATCCACTTTTCCCCAATATTTGACTAAAGCAATATTGCTAGGGGCTTCCCAACAGCTGCGGTGAGAAATTGGATTTGCTGTTTTTGAAATAAATGAGTTTTCCTCCATAAGGGTTATAAAGATACGGTATCGTTTGAAATGTTTTATTCCATAATTATTAGAAATGAAATTTTTCTTCTAGCTTTACTCTTCATGAAAAAATATAATCAACTGATCATCGGATGTTGCCTTGGGATCATTCTTTCTCTAGGAGTGGGGTTTCTTTCCAGTATAGTAACAAGGGCTGCCATTCCCACGTGGTATGCTAGTTTAGAAAAACCTTTTTTTTCCCCACCCAATTGGATTTTTGCTCCTGTTTGGACCCTGCTTTATACTTTAATGGGCGTTGGTGTAGGAAGGGTTTGGTTTTTTGGAAGAAGGCATCTTTGGGGAAAAACTGCACTGTACCACTTTGCTGCACAACTTATGTTTAACGGGTTGTGGTCTTTAGTTTTTTTTGGTTTAAAAAGTCCTTTACTTGGACTTTTTACCATCTTGATTTTGTGGGTTTTGATTCAAAGAACTATTTTTTGGTTCCGTCTGGTTGATCGAAAAGCAGCCTACTTATTATATCCTTACATCGCTTGGGTAAGCTTTGCAAGTGTTCTTAATGGGGCTATACTTTATCTTAATTAATTGGTTTTGGTATCCGCTCCGGAAAGTCTGTAATGATTCCATCTACTCCTAAATTTTTCATCAGACTTATATCGTCAACTGCGTTGACTGTCCAAGTATATATTTTAAATCCGGCTTTTTGAATTTTAGCAACATTATCAGAATTTAGACTTACATAATTCGGATTAATCGCAGCTGCTTTCAATTCCAAACCAATGGAGATAGCGTCTAAAGGGTCGTCCTCAGTGAGAATTGCGATAGGTACTCTCTGGTTGACTGAGCGAAATATTTTAAGCTCATCCCAATTGAAACTTGATATAAGAATTTTTTCAGGAGACCAAGCTTCACCTTCAAAATAGCGCTGTAAAAGTTCATTTGTTTTTAGAGCAGTAGAACTTCCTTTAAGTTCTATATTTAAAACCACTTGACCTTTAATTAAATCCAAAACTTCTTCTAGAGTTGGAATAGTAAAACCATTTAAAACCTCGATTTTTTGAATAGAGTCTAAATCTAATTCCTCTATAAACCCTGTTGCATTGGTAAGTTTATCAAGTGTTTTGTCATGGAAAACAACCAATTCTCCACTTGCACATTGAAAAATATCGATTTCAATTCCATCAACTCCCAAATCCAAAGCTTTAGCAATGGAGGGTAAGGTATTTTCGGCTAAATGGCCTTTGGCGCCACGGTGACCAATAACTATAGGGTTTTTTTTTGGAGCGCAAGCGTTCATAAGAAAAATTGTGATTAGTATTGAAGCGAACTTTGGTGCATTCATTTTTTTCAATTCAATTTAACCAATTCTAAATAAAGAGGTGGCAAATTATTCTTTAAATAAAATCCAAAACTCCCAAGGTTTCATATCGTACTGATAGGAAGAAGAAAGTTTTTTATTTTTAAAATCTTGATATCTTTTAAAACTACCCTCATAAGGCATCGTAAACTGAGAGTAGTCCTTACTCAAGTTGGCAATTACCACTAGGGTATCTTCGTCTTTTACACGTTCAAAAGCGAGAATTTGGTAATCCTTTGATGTATTGATTCTTTTATAGCTCCCACCCTTATTTCCTGAAGCCAGGGCTTTATGGTGGTTTTTAAGAGCTCCTAATTGTTGTATTAATTTCATTGTTTCTCCTTCTGTTTTTGGAAAGCTATCTTTTTCAAAAAAGAGAAGACGTTTGTTTAAATCATATTCTTGTCCCGAATAAATCAAAGGCATTCCCGGAAGGGTATAATTCAACGCTAAAAAAGCATGTGCACCTGCACCATAAATTTCATCAACTGTTCCGCTCCAAGAATTTTCATCATGGTTAGTTATAAAATTCACTAAAATATTTTGGGTGCCATACAAACGTAAAGTCCGTTCTATATGACGATGATAAGTATTCGCATTTCCTCTACCTTGAGCCACATCTTTAGAAATTTGATGACCCGGCCAATCGTAGGTAGCATCAAACTTACTCACCAAATTGATCCCTCCAGGATGATAAATATCCGTTTCTGCCAGAAAAAATAAAGGTTTTATTTCTTCAAGGGCTTTAAGGGTGTTATCATAAAATTGCTGAGGAATGGCATAGGCCTGATCGATGCGGTAACCATCAATATGGGTTTCTTTAACCCAATACAACATTGCTTCTCTCATGGCCTCCTGCATCTCAAGATTGTTGTAATTCAAATCGGCTACATCTGTCCATCCGTATGACTTTCCCGTTCTGTAGTCTATGGGGTCTATGATTTCTCCACGTCGGTTTTTGAGATAAAAATCATTGTTTTCCTGAATCCAAAGATGATCCCAGCCCGTGTGACCGGGAACCCAATCTAAAATCACATACATGCCCAAATCGTGAGCCTTTTGAACCAAATTTTTAAAATCTTCTAAGGTTCCAAATTCTGGATTTACTTTTGTGTAATCCGATACTGCATAATAACTTCCTAGGGGTCCTTTGCTCTTTGTTGTTGAAATTGGATTTATGGGCATTAACCACAAAATTTTTATCCCCATTTTTTTTAAAACAGCTAAATCCCTAGCAAAAGCATTAAAGGTTCCTTCCGAGGAATACTGGCGAATGTTCGCCTCATATAAAACTGCATGGGCAATAACCTCATCAGAAATAGGTTTAAATGGCTTTGACACTTCAGGTTTCGGCTCAGGCTTTCGAGCTTCTTCAGTGGATGACTGACAACTTATAATGAGAAGTCCAAAAAGAAGATATACGTATAATTTCATTCTATCAAATTTGTTCAGCAGGTTCTATTTCTAAAAGGATTATCAAACTAATAGATTTTTAGGCTAAAACATCTTTTATCAGTCAAAAATAGTTTTTAATTCTTTCGAATCAAATAAAGTGTTTTACATTTAAAACAAAGACTTGAATTTCCCTTCTTTAAAATTATTCTTTGGGAGCTAAGGTCACGCATAAACCATTTAATTCTTGAGTAAGATAAATTTGGCAACCCAAACGACTGTTCTCTTGAACGTGAAATGCCTCAGAAAGCATTGCCTCCTCATCTTCAGATCGCTCAGGAAGTTTATGCTCGCTTGTGATATAACATTGACAGGAGGCGCACAAGGCCATACCGCCACAAGTCCCCTCAATGGGAAATTCGTAAGCTTTACACAACTCCATTAGGTTGAGTTGCATGTCTGTGGGTGCTGTTAATTCATGTAATTTTCCTTCACGATCAGTTAAGTGAATGGTAATGTCTTGACTCATTTAAGTGGGGTCTATGCTGGTAACAGATTCAATTTGAGGTAGGTGTTTTTTAATGGTCATTTCCACTCCGGATTTTAAAGTCATTTGATTGACGGAACATCCTGCACAGGCTCCATGCAGTTGCACTTTCACATGCTTTTCTTCTTCAATCGAAACGAGGGAAATATCCCCCCCATCAGATTTTAAAAAGGGTCTGATTTCTTCTAGAGCTTCGAGAACCTTAGATTCTATTTCTTTGGAATCCATAATCATGTTTTTATAGCTTCACAGCCAACTAAATTAGTAATTTCTACTGCTTTTGTAGGAGGTAAATTTTTATTTCTGTGCACCACCTGAGAAACTAGATTTTTAGTAATCTCAACAAATTCATCTGCAATAGTAGTGTTTTCTTGAAGACAGGCAGGTCGACCAAAATCTGCCGCTTCCCGAACACTTTGTACCAGTGGCAAAGCACCTAAAAATGGAACTTTCTTGTCTTTTGCTAAATATTCTGCACCGCGTTCTCCAAAAATGAAATATTTATTATTGGGTAGTTCAGCGGGGGTAAAATAACTCATGTTTTCAACAACTCCTAATACGGGAACCTGAATGTTTTCCTGTTGAAACATTGCAATTCCTTTCTTAGCGTCTGCCAAAGCAACATTTTGAGGAGTACTTACTACTATTGCACCGTTTATAGGAAGTGCTTGAACAATACTCAAATGAATATCCCCTGTTCCAGGAGGTAAATCAATCAACAAAAAATCTAATTCCCCCCAAGCTGCGTCAAAAATCATTTGATTTAATGCTTTTGCAGCCATTGGTCCTCGCCAAATTACTGCTTGTTCCGGTTTGGTAAAAAACCCTATGGAAAGTACTTTTACTCCATAATTTTCAATGGGTTTCATTTTTGATTTCCCGTCAACCTCAACCGACAAAGGGCGTTCTCCCTCAACATCGAACATGGTGGGTATGGAAGGACCGTAAATATCTGCGTCTAATACTCCTACTTTACAACCCATCTGCGCCAGCGTAGCAGCAATATTAGCCGTAACAGTAGATTTACCTACGCCCCCTTTTCCTGAAGAAATTGCTATAATATTTTCAATTCCTGGTATAAGTTTCCCTTTAATGGGTTCCGATTCCGTTGCTTTTGGTGGTGTGATTACTTTTACGTTGACTTTAATTTTTGCTTTTTCGTAAATCTGTTCATGAATAGTTTTTAAAATGGTTACCTCTAGCTTCTTACGAGCTTGTAAACTTGGGTTTTGCAGTTGGATATCAATGTCTATTTGATCACCAAAAATCATCACATTAGATACGACTCCTTTGTCAACAATGTTTTCACCTTCTCCAGGGAGAGTTATTGTTTTTAAGGCATTAAATACGGCTTCTTTGGTGATTTTCATGAACTCCTTCTAATAGTGCAAATATACTGCTAAGGATTCAATATCGAAAGCGAATCTTTTTAAAAGGGAGGGAGTTCCACTTGCGGATCCCAATAGTGGGTTTCTAAATTTTGAATTTGATTATCTATAATTTTAATGCCCTCATTTTCCAAAAGTTGCTGCATAATATTACTTCCTCCAAAATGGTGTTTTCCTGTAAGCAAACCTTTTTTGTTTACTACTCTATGCGCTGGTACAGAGGGGTCGTTATGAGAGGCATTCATCGCCCAGCCTACCATTCGAGCACTCCTTCCTGCTCCCAAATATTTTGCAATTGCACCATAAGAAGTAACCTTCCCATATGGAATTTTACGTACTACTTGATATACTTTAAGGAAAAAAGAATCTTCCTTCATTATTACAATCTAAATTGCATGTATGTTATGGCCTTACCTTGTTCCAAAAATTGCTGTTCATAAAAAGTTTGAATCCCTTTAGCGTGTTCTGGAGCATCGCTATTATTGTAAATGTCATGATGTGCATATTGAATTTCCCCCATTTGAGAGACCACACCAAGTGTATACCCAAATAAAAATTCACTATCGGTTTTGAGGTGAAGCATTCCGTGGGGTTTTAAAACTTTTTTATAATCCATAAGTAAGTTCGGATGGGTAAGTCGGTGTTTGGTTCTTTTGTATTTGATTTGTGGATCGGGGAAGGTGATCCAAATTTCATCGACCTCATTTTCTGCAAAGCAATGCCTGATCAGTTCAATTTGAGTTCTCAGGAAAGCAACATTTGTAAGGTTTTTTTCTAAAGCAGTTTTGGCTCCTCTCCAAAACCTGGCTCCTTTTATATCGATCCCGATATAATTACGATTTAGGTGTTTCTGAGCGAGATGAATTGTATATTCCCCTTTTCCACAACCCAATTCCAATACGATAGGGTTGTCATTTTTAAAAAAAGTTGAGTTCCATTTTCCTTTAAGGGAAAAAGCCTCTTTGTTTACGATCTCACGTTCGGGTTGGATTACATTAGAAAAAGTTTCATTTTCTCTAAAGCGTTTCAACTTGTTTTTACTCCCCACGGTTTTTTTTTGGTAAAAGTAGGGAAATTTGCACTCTCTTTATTTCAGTCCATTTTCCCTCGCTGGCAGGGTGAATGAAAATTCAGAACCCACATCAGTTTGGCTTTCTACAAATATTTTTTCATTGTGGGCATCAATAATGTGCTTGACTATAGATAATCCTAGTCCAGAACCTCCAAGTTTGCGATTTCTTGTTTTTTCCACTCGATAAAAGCGTTCAAAAAGTCGCGGTAAATGTTCCTTATCGATGCCTTCTCCGTTATCCGAAATTCGAATTAAAATTTTATTTTCTTCAAGTGTCTCGACACGCACCTCTGTAATACCTCTATCAATCCCATATTTTATGGAGTTCATAACTAAATTAGTAATGACTTGTTGAATCCGTTCCTCATCAGCACAAACAAAGATGGGGTCTGGATAGGGTTTATCAAGCTTCAAAGTGATTCTATTTTTGACCGCTTGCATATCGAGTAATTCGAAAACGTTTTCAATTGTTTTTAACACATCGAAGGTCTTTAAGTCCAATTTTGCCATCCCAGATTCAAACTTGGTAATAAGATCTAAATCTTTGATGATATAACTCAATCGATCCACTCCTTTTGAGGTTTGTTTCAAGTATTTTTTGATAATTTTTTTATCCTCTACCCCGCCTTCTAATAGAGTTAGAACATAGCCTTGAATCGTAAACAAAGGGGTTTTTAATTCATGAGCTATATTTCCGATAAATTCTTTGCGGTAATTTTCTTGATTTTTTAAAATTTCAATTTCCAAATTTTTATCAGAATTGAGTTTTTTTAAATTTCGCGTCAATAAGTCAATGTCCGAGGCCGTTTTTACTATAGAAGTTGATGTAGTTGATGGGAACAAGCTCTTGTACAACTCACTTACTCTTTTGATCATGTAATTCTCAAAATGATTAAGTAAAATAAAGTAGGTAAAAATTAAAATGCTGAAGGCAGTGATCCCAGCAAAAAAAACCAATTGAATTAGGGAAAAATCAAATAAAAAATAAGCTGTAGAACAAACAACTACAGAACAAAAAAGCGCGATGGATAGGGATAAATAAAAACTAGTTTTATTAAATTTAATAATACTCACAAATGCTTATTTCTGAGGTTCAACAAACTTATACCCAATTCCCTTTATCGTTTTAAAGTATTGATCCCCTATTTTTTCTCTTAACTTACGAATGTGGACGTCTATTGTTCGGTCTCCCACAATTACATCTCCTCCCCAAACTTTTTCCATAATAAGTTCTCTACTAAATACTTTTCCAGAAACAGAGGCTAAAAGATAAAGTAGTTCAAATTCTTTTCTAGGTAAAGAAAGTTCTTTTCCGTTCAATGTTACTTTGTAGGCATCTCGATCAATAATGAGACCATCGAAAGCAAGTGCTTTATTAGAATCCTTTTCTTTGAATCTGCGAAGAAGTCCTTTAACCTTAGAAATTAAAACTTTTGGCTTTATGGGTTTTGTAACATAATCGTCTGCTCCTGCGTCAAAAGCCGCAACATAAGAATAGTCTTCTCCCCTAGCTGTAAGAAACATGATGATGGTATCGGCAAAACGGCTGTCTTGGCGTAAGCGCTCGCAAGCTTCAATTCCATCTAAGTTTGGCATCATCACATCCATAATAATTAGGTGGGGAAATTCTTTTTCTGCAACTTTGATCGCCTCTTGGCCGTCACTTGCTGTAAATATTTTATAGCCTTTTTGTTCAAGATTAAACCGTAATATCTCAATGATATCAGGTTCATCATCTACTAAAAGAATTTTGATGTCTTCTTTTTCCATATGGTCTAAAGCCTAAAATTAACACTTTATTAAAGTTTATAATGTTATGTAAGTATTAATTATCATAATAAATTTATAAATTAGCTGCGTTTTAAGCCCTAAATGAAACTTCGATTTTCTTTACTTTTTTGCACAAGCTTTTTTTTAGTCTTTTCTATATCTAGTATGAGACATGACAAACTAGCGCCTGAATTCGGACTTCAAACTTCAGATAGTTTGAAATTCACAATTTTTCCAAATCCTTTAAAAAATAAGATTCTTAACATCGAAAGTTCTAGTGATGCTCTTAAACATATCGAAATATATGATGTCTTGGGTGAAAAAAAATACATCAATGATACTTATGAAGATCGTATTTTTTTAGATGAATTAAATACAGGTATTTATATCTTTCTTTTAGAGCAAGAAGGTCAAAAGGGGCTCAAACGATTGGTCGTTCCCTAAAAATCTTTTAGTTAATTTTGCAACCTATGAGGGATGCACTAACGAGCTTTGATACCATTGGTAATCAGGAAGCTTTTGAAAATCATGCGTTGCGGCTATTTGAATATCAATACGAACAAAACCCTGTTTATCGTTCTTATTGTGATTTAATAAATGTAAATCCTAGTGAAATAAGAACGGTTGATGAACTCCCCTTTCTCCCCATTCAATTTTTTAAAACGCATAATTTAAACACCTCAAAAAAACCTCCTGAAATCACTTTTGCCTCCAGTAAAACCACAGGACAAAAAGCTTCCTTACATCCGGTAAATAGTTTACAACTCTATAGCAAGAGTTTTGAAAAGGGCTTTGCACATTTTTATGGAGCTATTGAAGATTATGTACTACTGGCCTTACTACCCTCCTACCTAGAGCGAGGAAATTCCTCTCTAGTCTACATGGCAGATCAATTGATAAAAAAAACTAAAAATCCAGATAGTGGCTTTTATTTAGATGATTGGGATGCCTTAAGAATCCAATTAAACAAATTGGAAAATAAAGGCCAAAAAACAATACTGCTGGGAGTTAGCTTTGCACTTTTGGAAGGTGCCGAAAAATATTCCTGGAATCTGAAGCATACTATCATTATGGAAACAGGAGGCATGAAGGGAATGCGGAAAGAATGGATTCGTTCCGCCTTACATGAAAAACTAAAAGAAGCTTATGGAGTAACCCAAATTCACTCTGAATATGGAATGACCGAACTCTTAAGTCAAGCTTATTCTCAAAAAAATGGTCTTTTCAATTGTCCTCCATGGATGCGTGTCATGACGCGCTCCGTTGAAGATCCCTTTGAGTTAATGAAATCCAATAAATCAGGCGCTTTAAACATTATTGACTTAGCAAATATTGATTCTTGTGCATTTATAGCAACTCAAGATTTAGGAAAATGTTACGATGATGGGAGTTTTGAAGTCTTGGGAAGATTTGACCATGCAGAAATAAGAGGTTGTAATCTAATGGTGCTTTAAGAAGCAATCTTTAAAATGAAATAGTTCTTTTTACCGCGTTGTAACAAAACGTACTGATTTGCAATCAAATCTTTTTCTCCGATGGTGTATTCTTGATCAACCTTGGATTGATTTACTGATATTGCATTTTCTTTTAAAGCGCGACGGGCTTCTCCATTAGAATTTAAAAATCCTGAATCAGATGCAAGTGCAGCAATGATATCCAGCCCTGTTTGTATTTTTTCACGAGTAATTTCTGCCTGTGGTACTCCTTCAAATAATTCTAAAAAAGTTTCAGGATCAAGTTTTTGTAAAGCTTCACCCGTAGCTTTACCAAATAAAATTTGTGATGCTTCAACGGCTTTTAGAAAGGCTTCTTTACCATGCACTAAGCTTGTAACTTCCTCTGCAATGGTCTTTTGAAGAAATCTTAAATGGGGTGCTTCTTCGTGTTCTTTGATGATTTTCTCAATTGCTGCTTCATCTAAAAAAGTAAAAATTTTGATATAATTTAAGGCATCTTCGTCCGAGGTATTGAGCCAAAACTGATAAAATTTGTAGGGAGAAGTTCGGGATTTATCTAGCCAAACATTCCCCTCTTCAGTTTTCCCAAATTTAGTGCCATCTGCTTTTTTAATTAAGGGACATGTAAGGGCATAAGCCTTACCCCCTTCTTTCCTTCTAATTAATTCTGTTCCTGTTGTAATGTTTCCCCATTGATCGCTTCCGCCCATTTGGATCTTACAGTCCCTTGTTTTGTATAAATGCAAAAAATCAAAACCTTGTAAGAGCTGATACGTAAATTCAGTAAAAGACATCCCTACTTTAGATTCTGCCCCGAGCCGTTTTTTCACAGACTCTTTAGCCATCATATAGTTAACGGTCAGGTGTTTCCCTATATCTCTTGAAAACTCAATAAGGCTATAGGATTTCATCCAATCATAATTATTTACCAAAATTGCAGGATTGGGTATTGTGGGGTCAAAATTTAAAAATTGTTCCAATTGTTTTTGTATCCCCTTACAATTCTTTTCTAAAGTTTCTTGATCCAACAAATTGCGTTCATCAGACTTTCCTGATGGATCACCAATCATGCCTGTAGCACCACCAACCAAGACGATAGGTGCGTGTCCTGCTCTTTGAAAATGCATGAGAATGATGATTTGAACAAGACTCCCGATGTGGAGTGAATCGGCAGTAGGATCAAATCCTATATAACCTTTGGTAGGCTGCTCCAGAAGAAAGTTTTCTGTATCGGGCATTAAGTCGTGTAGTAGGCCTCGCCACCTCAGTTCTTGTACAAAGTTTGTCAGCATGAATTTTTACTGTAAAGATAGATTTCTCTGGGGGAAACCAAAAACCAAATTCAAAAAAGTGTACTTTCGCTCTTATGATTTTAGTGACGGGTGGAACTGGTATGGTAGGAGCACATGTACTTTTTGAATGTGTTAAAAGAAATCATGAAACGCGTGCTCTATACAGACGGAAAGAGGGTTTAGAAAAAATCAAAAAACTCTTTTTAATCCTCGCTCCTGAACAACCTAATTTATTTGATAAAATAGAATGGGTGCAGACGGACCTTAACGACCTGTATAACTTGGAAAATGCATTCCGACAGGTAGCCTACGTGTACCACTGTGCTGCCAAGGTATCTTTTGCACAATTCCACGAAGAGAAACTTTTAAAAACCAATGTTGAAGGAACCGCAAATGTTGTCAATTTATGTCTTAAATATGGCGTAAAAAAGTTGGCCTATGTTAGTTCCATAGCCTCCCTAGGAGCAGAAAAAAGCATAAAACTAATTGACGAAACTCATTCTTGGTCCAACACTCAAGATCACACTCCTTATGCTTATTCAAAATACGGTGCCGAACTGGAAGTCTGGAGAGCTTCACAAGAAGGATTAGATGTTGTGATTATAAATCCAGGGATCATATTAGGGGCTCACTTCTGGCATCGAAGTAGTGGCACCATCATCGATCGTGTTGGGAAAGGTTTGTCTTATTATATCCCGGGTAAAACTGCTGTTGTGGCTTTGGAGGATGTTGTAAATGTTCTGATTCTTTTAATGGAATCTTCAATAAAAAACGAACGCTTTATTTTGGTTTCAGAAACCATTCCTCAAAAAGTTTTATTGGATAAGATTGCAGATGCATTGAACAAAAAAAGGCCCTATTTACCTTTGAGTAAAACGCTTCTTTTACTTCTTTTTATTTTTGAAAAAACATTAAATGTGTTGATGTTGAAGAAAAATTTTTTGAGCTTGTCTCTCATAGAGACATTGTATAATGACCAAGAATATGATGGCTCAAAAATAACCTCGGCCCTTTCTTTTAAATACACAGATACAGACACTATTATAAAAAAAATTGCCGCTTATTACTAATTCGCTTTCTTTCCTTTAAACTTTTCGTCAAAGGAATCCTTTCGCTGTTCTAGAAGTAATAATACTTTAAGGTGAATCTTATAATAGATTCTAGGGTTTTTAAGATAGTAGGTCTCACTTTCTACAAGTTGTAAACTATCTACCCCGTATTTGAGATAGATATAGGGTCTTCCAAAAATAGCTTCAAATTCTGGATTTTTATCTGGAAAAGTTTTCATTACCTCTAGTTGAGTAGCATCGTAGAGGATTTGAACCATGGTATCTTCATCAATTAAATTGTCTGGTTTGGCAACATTCCCCATCTGGGTACAACTCCAAATAAAAGACAATATCATAATGGAAAAAATAGATCTGTTTACTTTCATTTTCATCTGTCAAATTGTAAAGCCCTTGCTGCAGACTTGGAGGCTACTTTTCCTTCTTCATAAACCCATTGACCATTGAGTAGGGTTTTTTCAACACTTCCTTTAAAAGTTGTTCCTTCAAAAGGAGACCAGCCGCATTTATAGAGTAAATCCGTTTTCTTTACCGTAAACTCTCGTTCCAAATCCACTACGACTAAATCAGCAAAATATCCTTCTCTTATATAGCCGCGCTCTTTAACATCAAATAAAATGGCTGGATTGTGACACGCCTTTTCTACCAATTTCTCTAGTGAAATTCGCTTTTGATGGTAAGCGGTAAGTAAAGCAGGAAGTGCATGTTGCACCAAAGGCCCTCCTGAAGGAGCTTTGGTATAGGGATTCGTTTTTTCCTCTAGTGTATGCGGTGCGTGATCCGTAGCCAAAACATCGAGTAAATCTGAATTTAAAGCTGCCCATAATGCCTCTCGATCTTTGACTGTTTTTACAGCGGGATTCCATTTTATATGGGATCCCTTGGATGCATAGTCTTTTGAACTAAACCATAAATGATGAACACAAACTTCTGCAGTGATTTTTTTTTCTTTTAAAGGAATATCATTCCTGAATAAAGAAAGTTCTTTAGCTGTTGACAAATGAAAAACATGAAGTCTTGCTCCTGTTTCTTTTGCCAAAGCAACAGCTTGTGAAGAAGAACGATAGCAAGCTTCCTCACTTCTAATTACAGGGTGTTGATCTATCGGAATGGCTTCTCCATAGACTTCGATTGCAGATTGAAGATTTTTCTTGATAGTCGCTTCATCTTCACAATGTACAGCAATTACAAGTTTGGTGTTTTGAAAAATTGTTTTGAGTACCTGAGGATCATCTACCAACATGTTACCTGTGGAAGATCCTAAAAAAAGTTTAATTGCAGGAACCCTTTTAGGATCCAGAGCAAGGATTTGATCTAAATTATCATTGGTACCTCCAAACATGAATCCATAATTCGCAAATGAGGATTGCGCTGCACGCTTATTTTTAGCTTCCCATTCGCTAAGGGTTGTGGTTTGTGGCTGGGTGTTGGGCATTTCTAAAAACGAGGTAATTCCCCCAGCTAAAGCTGCTTTAGATTCGGTTTCTATGGTTGCCTTGTGCGTAAGTCCTGGTTCGCGAAAGTGAACTTGATCATCAATCAGACCGGGAATAATATATTTTCCTTTTGCATCATAAATACGTGCACTGGTAGAGGCTTCTATCTCTTTTCCAATTTTCACTATTCGCTCTCCAACAATCAAAAGGTCCTGCTCAAGGATGGCTCCCTCATTTACCAGTTTTGCATTGATGATTTTTAGCTCTTTCATTTCTTACTAAGAAATTTTCTTTTGTTTAAACGTAAAAATAGAACACCAAACAAGGCTTCCCAAATAATCTTTCCATTCATCTTTGATTTTCCTAAAACTCTATTGATAAAGATAATAGGATGTTCTTGGATTTTAAATTTGTTGATCCAAGCTTTATATTTTAATTCAATCTGAAAGGCATAACCTACAAATTTTATACTGTTTAAGTCAAGCGTTTCCAATACTACTCTTCTGTAACCTACAAAGCCTGCAGTTGCGTCTTTAATGGTCATCGAAGTAATCATGCGTACATATAATGAGGCGAAATAGGACAATAATATTCTGGACATGGGCCAATTTACAACATTAACACCGTTTATATATCGAGACCCTACTACTATATCGGCTTGAGTTTCCAATAGGTTTTGCATGGGTATCAATTCTTTAGGGTCGTGAGAAAAATCAGCATCCATTTCAAAAATGTATTGATAATCCCTGCGCAATGCCCAATAAAAACCATGTATATAGGCAGCGCCCAAACCTTGCTTTTCTTCACGAGTTTCTAAATATAATCGATTGGGATATCGATCCATAAGCCCCTCAACCGCTTTTCCTGTTCCATCCGGTGATGTGTCATCGACCACAAGAATATCCAATGGAATTTGTGTCTGAAATACAGCTTCTATAATTGCGCTGATATTCTCGATTTCATTATAGGTAGGAATTATAATTAGTGTTTTTTTCATGCGAATGCTGTAAAAATAGCAAATGTAAAAGCAACATAGAAGAGGTTTCGGTACAATAATTTTTTAAATTCAAGTAAATTTGTAGGATGGGAGAGTTAATCTACAGAACTAGTACAAATCAGGATTGGGTCAATTTAATTTTCCTAGCCAATTTATTACTTCTTGTAGCGCTATTTTACCTTGACTCGACAAGGCTAAGTCGATTGCTCCGTTTTTACGATACCAATATTTATATCAGCAAACATATTAGTGATAAGAATCTGAATTATTTAAGTCCGTTCAATTTTATAAGTTTTATACTCACACTCAACACTATTTGTCTCTTTTTTCTAGTGTTTTCAAGCTCCAAGAATCAATACTTAGAATTTGCTTTTGAATACTACTATTTATTTTTTGCGCTGATGTTGTTTTTTATTTTACGTTTCCTATTTGTTCAATTTTTAATGAATCAATTGGGTTTATTAAAGAGAATGAAACCCTTGTTTTTCAAGAGTTTTACCCACCACACCCAATTTGCCTTTTTTTTTCTAGGATTTTTATTTTTTAGCTATTATGCAAAGCCTCCTGGCCTTATATTAATTAGCATTTCTGCTCTTATTGGAAGTCTTTGGTTTTTTTATCAATCCAAAATTATTATTTCTCTTTTTCGGTCTCGTCCTAGAGATGTAATCTATATTATTCTTTATCTTTGTACCTTGAAAATCATTCCATGGTATTGGTTTTATTTTTTTACCATAGAATCCAGATTGTAAAAGCAAGATTATGAAAGTGAAAACAATTTTGGTCTCCCAACCTGAGCCATCTTCTGAAAAATCTCCCTACAACAGGTTACAAGAAAAACACAAGCTTACCGTCAATTTTAGACCCTTTATTCACGTTGAAGGTGCCACCGCCAAAGAAGTACGACAGCAGAAAATTGACTTTAGTAAATTTGACAACATCATTTTGACCAGTCGCAATGCTGTTGATCATTTTTTTAGACTTTGTAAAGAAATGCGATTTACTGTTCCCGACTCGACAAAATACTTTTGCCTTTCAGAAGCTGTAGCGTACTACCTCCAAAAATATGTGGTTTACAGAAAAAGGAAAGTTTATGTTGGAGAGGGTAAAATCAATGACTTGGAAAGTGTTTTTAAAAAGTTTAATCAAGAGAGTTTTCTCTTTCCAACTTCAGACATGCTTGCAAAAGAGGTACCCGATTATTTGGATAAGTTAAACCTAAATTGGAAACGAGCAATTTTATACCGAACCGTTGTCAGTGATCTATCAGATCTACGGGATGTATATTATGATATTCTAACCTTCTTCAGTCCTTCAGGGATTGAATCTTTGTTTAAAAATTTTCCTGATTTTGAACAAAACAAGACCCGCATTGCCGCCTATGGTAATTCTACGATCAAGGCTGCAGAAGAAGCTGGACTGAATGTTCAAATAAAGGCTCCCACTCCCAACACTCCGTCCATGACTATGGCCATCGAACAATATGTGGAAAAAGTAAATAAAAGCTAAGGTTTTTTAAAAAAACTCCACGCACTTAAACCCCACCCTAGGATTAGCAATCCTCCACCGATAGGGGTAATAGGTCCCATCCAACTTACAGGGAATGGAAGCATCGTCTTAAAGCTCAATAGAAAAATACTTCCAGAAAAAAGTACGATGCCATAGGTAAACATCCTAAAAACAAAACGTTTAGATTGCTTTGAATGAAATTCTTTTCCAGAAAGAATGAGTAGTGCTAAGGCGTGGTAGACCATATATCGCACACCTACTTCAAAACTTAAAATCGATTCAAGGGAAATGATTTGCTCTAAATAATGGCTTGCTATGGCTCCTAAAATAACGGCAAGAAACATAAATAAACTTCCCGTAAATAACATTTTTTGACTGATCTCCATAAGCTATTTCAAAATAAATAAAATTGCATTAATTTTGCAATAATGATTAATTTTTTTTGCTTTAACAACTTAATTAATTAAAATTTAAAACATATTTACATAAAAATAAATAAATATGAAAATAACCGAACAAACTGTTACCATTGATGGGATTGATAAAATTATTTTAAAAAGTTTATTGCAAGATGCACGTACTCCTATTCAAGTTATTGCAAAAGCAAGTGGTATTTCGGGCGCTGCTGTTCATCAACGTTTAAAAAAATTAGAAAAAGCCCAAGTCATATCTGGATCTCAAGTCCTCTTAAATCCAAAAATATTGGGCTATAAAACTGTTGCCTTTATCGGTATTTATTTAGATAAAGCCATGCGTAATCCCGAAGCAGTTAAACAGCTCAAAAACATTCCAGAAGTTGTTGAATGCCATTATACTACGGGTAATTGGAGTATTTTTGCAAAATTATTATGCAGAGACAACGAGCATTTAATGGAATTGCTCAACAAAAAAATTCAATCAGTCGAGGGGGTTTCAAGAACCGAAACTTTCATCTCACTACAAGAACAAATCAATCGTCAAATAGCATTTTAATTCCTGCGTCCTCCGAACACCTGAAAAGCAAAATAGGCCAATGTAGCCAATGACCCCAAAGCAGCTACAACATAAGTTCTAGCCGCCCATTTTAAGGCGTCTTGAGCACCAGCAAACTCCTCTCGGGATACCATATTTTTTCTCTGAAGCCATGCCAAAGCCCGATTACTAGCGTCATATTCAACAGGAAGGGTAACTAAACTGAAAAGAGTTCCCATTCCAAAAAGGACAACGCCAACAGCAGCTATTTCAAAACCAAAAGGCACGACTTGCATTAAAACCAAACCGGCAATAATTACAATCATAGACAAGTTTGAAGCAATTCCAACTACAGGGACCAGAGAGGAACGCAATTGTAACCATTGATATCCTTTGGCGTGCTGAACCGCATGACCACATTCATGAGCTGCTACAGCGGCGGCGGCGGCATTGCGTTGATGGTATACGGATTCACTTAAATTTACGGTTCTTTTTTGAGGATTGTAGTGATCTGTTAGAGATCCTCGGACTGAAATCACTTCAACATTTCGTATTCCATGATCCGCTAGCATTTGTTCCGCAATTTCTTTACCAGACATCCCATTGCGAAGTTGTAACATAGAGTATTTTTTAAACTTACTCTTGAGTGTGTTACTCACCCACATACTGGCAAGTGAGATTAAAATGATGATTAAATAATAACTCCCCATATTTTTTTTTATAAAAATAATTCAAACAAGTTTGCAGCAAGCACTTTATTTTAATTTTAACTTGAAATAAATAATGATTAATTGAAGTAAAGCTGCTATAAGGTTTGCAAGCATTACCGAAATACTCCCAATGAGGAGACCATAGAAAAACCAAAGAACTACCCCTACGAACATAAAAAGATACATACTTAGTGATACTCCG
>JALRDC010000008.1 GCA_023262245.1 Flavobacteriaceae bacterium | reverse complement strand
ATTGTTGGAACCTTTTATTGACACTGTAGTCATCTGTACCATGACCGCTTTGGTTATCATCATCTTTAATGGAGATAATACGGTGTTCAGCTATGGAGGTGTTGGAGGTGTTGTTTTGATTGATGGTGTTCCTGCTGAAGGTGCTGGAATAACTGCTGCTGCTTTTTCAAAATACATCTCTTTTTCTGGACCCTTCTTGACCATAGCAGTGGTTCTTTTTGCCGTGTCAACCATGATTTCTTGGTCCTATTATGGGCTTCAGTCTTGGATGTATATTTTTGGAAAGAGTAAAGTTTCTGAGTTGACGTATAAATCGTTGTTTTTGATCTTTATTGTAATAGGTGCTGCCGGTGATATGTCTTCGGTTTGGGCATTCTCAGATGCAATGATATTGGCACTGGTGTTCCCTAACATGGTAGGACTGTTATTGCTTTTCCCAAGAGTGAAGGAAGAACTCAATTCCTATTTGGGTGCTGTAGCAGGAATAAAAAAGGGATAAACGGGTGGAGAGAAAATCGTTTCGTTTTGTGATGTCAAAACCACAGCGCGGGGCGGTTCTTATCTTATTGGGACTAATCATCGGAGTTCAGTTTTTTCGTATACTCTCGTTCCCAAAATCTGCAGAGCCACTTTCATGGGATGCGAGTCTTAAGGTTCAAAAAGAACTAGATACGACGCGTTCTAAAAATGCCCTAGCATTTACCCAAAACCATTTAGTAAATCCAAATTTTTTAACCGATTACAAAGCCTATACCTTGGGCATTCCCCCAGAAGCCTTTGACAGACTTAAAGCCTATCGCTCTCAAAATAAGTTTGTGAACTCTGCAGATGCATTTCAAAAAATTACTCAAATTTCGGACAGCCTTTTGGCCGTGCTCCACCCTCAATTCCAATATTATAAAAAGGAGTCCCCTAAAAAAAGAGAACGTACTCCGAAGAAAAAGTTGGATGTTAATAGTGCAGAAGCTCAAGATTTTGATCAGGTGTATGGAATCGGTACTGTCTTGTCACAACGCATCATAAAGTACCGTAGTTATTTATCAGGATTTGCTTCTCTGGATCAATTTTATGAGGTATACGGCCTGGATAGTCTTGTCGTTCAAAGATTGATGGATCGTTTTGAAATTCGAACTCCGCCAAGAATTGCAAAAAAATCGCTCAAAACAGTTAGTCTAGAAGAACTCATAAACATTCCCTATTTAAATGAAGAAGAAGCAAGAAAAATAATAGGGTATCGAAGTCAAAATGAAGTGATTAATATGAAAATTTTGTCTGAACTTTTTGTAAATTCCCCAAACAAACACAAAAGATTAAAACTATATTTGTACTAAATTTTGTTTATGATTGACTTCGAATTACGTCCTGAAATAAAAACTTCCGAGACCCAGCGAATGGTATATGAAGCCGCAAGAGATTTTGCAGCTCAATTCATTAAACCAAACATAATGGATTGGGATGAAGCGCAATACTTTCCAGTGGAGCTTTTTGAAAAAGCAGGTGCACTTGGATTTATGGGGATGTTAATTCCTGAAACGTATGGAGGTTCTGGTATGGGATATCACGAATATGTGACCCTAATAGAAACTATATCCATTGTGGATCCATCGATAGGATTGTCAATTGCTGCTCACAATTCACTTTGTGTAAACCATATATATTCTTTTGGAAATGAAGCCCAACGTATGAAATGGCTTCCCAGACTTTGTGAGGGAAGTGCGATAGGAGCTTGGGGGCTTACAGAACACAACACAGGTTCTGATGCGAAAGGAATGTCCACCACTGCAAAGAAAAAAGGGGATCAATGGGTATTAAATGGAACAAAAAATTTCATCACCCACGGAATATCCGGTGAGATTGCTGTAGTGATTGCGCGAAGCGGAGAAAAGGGAGATAATCGTGGGATGACCGCTTTTGTTGTGGAACGTGGAACCCCCGGATTTTATGCTGGAAAGAAAGAAAACAAACTAGGCATGCGTGCCTCTGAAACCGCCGAAATGATTTTTGAGGATTGTATGATTCCTGATGAAAACCGCTTAGGACCGGAAGGAGATGGATTCATACAATCCATGAAAATTTTAGATGGGGGGAGGATTTCTATTGCTGCTCTTTCCTTAGGTGTAGCTAAAGGAGCCTATAACGCCGCCCTAAATTATTCCAAAGAGCGCAAACAATTTGGAAAATCCATCAGCAGTTTTCAAGGAATTTCTTTCAAACTTGCCGATATGGCTACAGAAATAGAAGCAGCTTCATTACTCACCCAGAAGGCCTCAGAAATCAAAAATCAAAACCTAAATGTTACTCAAGCCGGAGCAATGGCAAAACTTTTTGCCTCTGAAGTTTGTGTGAAAACAGCTAGCGAAGCTGTTCAGATTCATGGAGGCTACGGTTTTACAAAAGAGTTCCCCGTAGAAAAGTTTTTCAGAGATTCAAAGCTATGTACCATAGGGGAAGGGACTAGCGAAATTCAAAAAATAGTAATAGCAAGAAAAATTTTAGATCAATAGTCGTTTAAAATTCAAAATTTAAGCTCAGAACTCATTCTTTTATATATATTTGCATCCATTATGAAAGGAGGTGCCACATTATGTTAATTATTCCCATTAAAGACGGAGAGAATATCGACCGCGCATTAAAGCGTTTTAAAAGAAAATTTGATAAAACAGGAGCAATGCGCCAACTGCGTTCGCGCAAGCAATTTGTCAAACCTTCAGTCAAAAACCGCCAAAAAATTCAAAAAGCGCAGTACATTCAGCATCTGCGCGACAGTGAAAACATCTAAGTTTTTACCTTTATAATCACAACGTTATCTTAAGGAAGTTTTTTAACTTTATAGGGTAACGTTTTTTTATGTCCACAGCTGCCTTTATCGAATACATCTCTCTTGAAAAGAAGAGTTCTCCCCACACAATAAAAGCATATAAAGCAAATCTGGAAACCTTTGAGCATTTTATTTTAAATCAAGATCCTAACAGTACTATAGAAACCGTTTCCTATGGAGAAATAAGAACTTGGATAGTAGCATTAATCGAATCTGGGAATAGTCCTCGGACGGTAAACAGAAAGATCTCCGCCTTACAATCCTATTTTAAGTTTTTACTGAGAATAGGTACTATAGATGTTTCCCCCCTTAAAGAACACAGAGCTTTAAAGACAGCAACTAAAGTTGCACTCCCTTTTTCACAAGCAGAAATAAAAACCCTTTTTGAAGCTGATTTTTTCCCCGACACTTACCTTGGATTAATTCAGCGCACACTGATTCAACTTTTTTACTTTACAGGAATTCGAAAGAGTGAACTACTAGATCTTAAGATTCAAGACCTAGATTTTTCCAAAGGGTTAATGAAAGTTTTAGGAAAACGGAATAAAGAGCG
>JALRDC010000164.1 GCA_023262245.1 Flavobacteriaceae bacterium | reverse complement strand
TTTCATTAACATGGCATACCTCAGGAACTTCTTCTGCAGTAATTGGTGAGCGTCATACTTCTGCTTCAGCCTCAACGGGAGCGAGTTCTTCAACTAACCACGGTTTTGGAGCAGATGAAGTCATTACCTTTTAGGTTGGTGCCAATACAGTTACTACAACTGTACCTGGTGGCGTAACTGCTGGTACTCTAGCTGCTGCAGCTACTGCAATTGCAACAGCATATGCTGATAAGTATGGCGCGACTGGAAGTGCATCTGCTACAGCAGTAGCTTCTCTAACTTTGGCAGGAGGTGTTATTACTGTAAAAGGATTAGATCCAGGCTCTAGAGGGCATGGTTTAGCAGTTAGCTTATCTGTTGCCGCTGGTACAAGTACGGCTACTAATGGACTCGCTTTAGACTGGCAAATTGGTTCTACTTTAGCAACTACAGATAATATGACGGATAGTCAAAACGTTATTCTAACTCTAGAATCTATAAATGCCGGTAGCTTCTCCGATGTCACAACCCCTACTACTTTTAATGGTACTGCATCTCCTACATTGGTGTTATTAACATCAACACAGTTGGTAAACGGTACCGATCCTAACAAAGGTACATATACTGCACAGATGGAGTCTCGTGCTGATGTCACCATTGCAGAAGAAGCCGTAGCTGCAGGCACTTCAACAGCTGTAGATTTTAGCCGAGTAGGATGGTTATAAAAACCTAAAATAAATTTAGTCAATCTATTTGTTGACACCTAAATTCTGTTTTAGCCCCTGTTTTTAATGAAAAAGCAGGGGTTTTTTTATGCTATGCCCAAAAAAGTAATTCCTACAAAAGGTAGGTCTTTTAGGGATTTTTATTTGTAATTCTCAAACCACTTAAACTATATTTTATGCCAAATAGTGGAACACCCTCCGTAGTCCCAAACAATTATAAGAATATGCCCAGCCTATTAATCGCCACACCTCCCCCAAAAACAGTAACCGCTTATGTCCCCTATTTTTTAAAACAAGCCCCCTACCGGAAAACCAATAAAGGTAAAATAGGGCTGAGTGAAAATGCAAAACGTAACTACCAGAGTTTTTATCATCATTTTTATGCTTTTGAACAACAACATACCTCTGGTGCATTGGCGTTTAAAGATTTAGACCGTGCTGTAGTAGAACGCTTTACCGAATGGCTCTTACATGAAAAACAATTCAGTCAAAATTATGCCGGCAGGCTTTTGGGTACTTTAAAAACACTGTGCCTAGATGCTGAAAAAAACGAGGTGAAAACCCATGCCTACGTGCAGCATATCTCTGGGTTTACTCAGCAACAAGCCACACGAGTAATTAATATCTTAACCTTTTCTGAACTTCAAAAGATTGAGCAGGTACCCCTAGAAAAAACTCATTTACAAACTACTCGAAACTGGATCATTCTTGGTTTTTGGCTAGGGCAGCGGGTTTCTGATTTATTAAAACTTTCTCCTCAACATCTACGTGACGCTCCCAATGGAGGAGTTTACGTGGACATACACCAGCAAAAAACCGATAAAAAAGTAACGGTTGGGGTTATTGACCCACTAGCAGTAAATATCCTCCGCCAAGAGTTCCCAAAAAAACTCACACCACAACGTTTTAATCTTTATCTAAAGAGGGTCCTCAAAAAAGCTGGAATAGATCAACAAGTAACCGGCTTTAAGTTTAATCCAAAAACGCAAAGAAAGGAGATGGGTGTCTTCCCAAAACACCAAGTTATCTCTTCGCATGATTTACGGCGCTCCTTTGCCACTAATTTTTTTGGGAAAATTTCAACCCCAGTATTGATGCAAATGACGGGGCATTCAAAGGAAAGTACCTTTATGAGCTACATCGGGCGAGACCCCAACCGAGATAGTTATGCAGATACTTTTATGGAGGGTGTCCTCCAGATTGTAAAATAAACCCTCTTTTTTAAAATCCCTCCCCTCTAACAAGAGGGGAAAGATTTGCGAAGCAAATCAAGGAGTGTGCGCAACAACCTCCAAAAACAATCCCTCCCCTCTAACAAGAGGGGAAAAGTTGACGAAGTCAACTAGGGGTGTGTACCTTTTATGCAAGGAAAGATTTGTGAAGCAAATCAGGGGTGTGTTTAAATCCTAAACGATCCAACCTTCTAAAGGTGGATCAGGCGCATGATTCCCCCTTTTTTCAAATTCCTTAACATAGATTTCAATAGCACTCCAGACATTATTAAAATCTTTAAGTACTTGATTGTCTGAAAATCTCAAAACGGAAATGCCTAAGCTATTTAACCTAGTGGTCTTTTGAACGTCCTTATCAAAAACTTCTTCTAATTGATGAGAATAACCATCACATTCGATTGCAAGTTTTAATCGATTACAGAAAAAATCTACAATATAGTTGTCAATAGGTTTTTGGCGATGAAAATCATAGCCGAAACATTGTTTCCCTTTCAAACAACTCCACAGTTTTATTTCTGATTTAGTACTATTATTTCTTAACAGACGTGCTTTTTCCTTAAGCTTAGGATTGTAATATATTTTCATTGTTTGGGGTCTGAGTAACTAAATTAAAAAAAAATTACACACCCCTAAATCCCCTCTTTATAGAGGGGACTTTTTTAATTTTAAAACACAGAAAATCCCTCCCCTCTAAAAAGAGGGGAAAAGTTGACGAAGTCAACTAGGGGTGTGTTTAGACTGCTACAAGTTCAGCTGAAGTCCTACAAAAACATTCCTTCCAGGAGCTGGTTCGTAATACCGATTTCCAAAAGCGTTTAATCGAATATTATCAAAATAACGAACGTCAAAAAGATTGTTTACCCCTCCAAAGAAGTTCATTTCTAAGCTTGCTAAAGAAATTATTTTTCCTCCCTGTAGTCTGACTTTTTGGTATGCTTCTACTTGAACTGTATTAGCATTGTCTGCATAAAAAGTTCCGATATGTTCACCGGTAAGTTGGAAGCTCCATTTAGAGGTTGTTGTATATGCTAATTGAAGGAATAATTGACTATTGGGTATCCCAGGAAGCGCATTGCCGTTAAGTGTATCACTTTCAGAAAATTGGTATTGTGCCTGTGTCAAACTCAACTGCACTTCCCAAGCTTGAAACTGATAGGCGCCAAAAAGTTCAAGTCCCATGCGTTCTGTTGCCCCTGTATTACGGTAAAAAGATCGGCCAGGAAAAGCTTCCAATTCATAGGGTAGAATTTCATTGGTGCTTTCAATGTAAAAAACATTGGCTTCAAATCTGGCTTTCTCCCAGAGTCCTTTCCACCCCAATTCATAATTTAGTGCGCGTGAAGGTTTCAACTCGAGATTCAGACCTTCCGTCCCAGTAGGATTTGCCGATAGTTCGGATAATGCTGGAGATTCAAAGCTACTAGAAAAACTAGCAAACAATTGCTTTCGAGCCTTGACTTGATAACTAATCCCAATACTCGGGTTTAATACTTGATAAGCTTGGCTTTTTACAACGGAATCTGCTCCTAGACGCAAATCATCATACCTTAGACTTGCTCTTAACAATACTTTATCCCATTGGACCTCATCCAAAAGATAAATTCCAAAACTGTCAAAGCGTTCTAACTGTGAAAAATCGATTGCACCTTGAACACCTTCTAGGTTCAAATATCGATTGCGTTGATCCGCTTGTTGAGCAGTTTCAATTCCTATTTGCCAACGGTGTTTTCCTTGCTGATAATTTAGACGCGTCCCCAGACCAAAATAATTTCGGGTTAAATCTATAATTCCTCCGTTTTCAAAAGGCAATTTTCCATAAAAATCTCGATAATTATAAAAACCATAAGTGTCTAAATTCCATTGGTTTCCCCACTTTTTTTTCCAGCTTAACCCACCTTTAAACTGATCTACACTTTCATATGTATCGTAAGCAATATTGCGCTGTCTTGCCTGACTCCAATCGGTTTCCGTATCTTCTAAATTTATTCCTCCTGCATCTTCAGCTCTAGGGCTATTGGTGTAATTCAGTTGAAGTTGAATGGTAGAAGAAGGTGAATAGTTGTGTTTAATTTTTGCATTAAAAAGATTTTGTTCAAAACCACTAAATTGTCGAAATCCACGGGTTTGTGTTCTATTTGCATGAATTATAGCGGTTGTATTTTCTCCTTTTAAATTTGTACTAAACTGATAGGATTGGAATCCGAAGGCACCCAAGCTGGTTCTAAGCTGAATACTGTGATTTTCCAATTCGTCTAAAGTATTGAGATATATTACCCCCCCTGCAGCATTCCCATACAAACTTGCTGAGGGCCCACGAAGTACTTCAAAGCTCTTTAGCAGGCTTAAAGGGAGGTTATCTAACTGCCCTTGACCGTCTGGAGTTGTTTCGGGAATTCCATCTACAATAATCTTAATACCCCGTATTCCAAATGCTGCTCTTGCCCCAAACCCGCGTAGGGATATACGCAAATCTTGAGCATAATTATTCGCATTTTGTGAAAATAAGCCTGGCACCGACCCTAAATATTCTTGAAGTGAAAGTTGCTGATAAATTGCTTGGTAGGCACTCAAATCCTGTGCACTTATCGAAAAAGGTAATTTACTTCTTGTCGTTTCTGTTTTTGGTGCTTGAAGAGCTACTTCTTCAAGGGTTATAGTAGCTGTGGAAGTAGGTGTTTGCCCCTGAACAAAAGTTCCCAAAAAAACTAGGGTAACGATATTTATATTCATCAAAATTCTTACTGCTAAAATCCTCATCCTTTAACTGAATATTTAAATTTGTGCTAAGATAAACAATTATGTACCTCTCAGAAGCGGAAGAAATCATTGCCTACGTTGTTTGTATTGCTATAGTTATTGGCTTTGCAGTTAGCACTTACATGGAAATTAAAAATACCATCGCAGAAGAAAAAGAAAAACAAGCAGAAAAAAAGGAAAATGAAGCGAAAATTAAAACTTTGATTCAATATCTCAATTCCAAAAAAGAACTAATTGATTCCCTAGCCAAAGCTAAAAAGTCTCTGGAGGAAAATAAAAATAAAAAATAAATTTTACATTTGTACCTACAACAGTTGAAGATTTATTGCTATGAAAAAAACATTCCACGCTTCCTCAACAAGAGGAGAAGCTAACCACGGTTGGCTTCATGCTAAACATTCTTTTAGTTTTGCAAATTATTTCAATCCTGAACGCATCCAGTTTGGAGCTCTCCGTGTACTGAATGACGATCTTATTGCCCCTGGCAAAGGTTTTGGAACTCACCCTCATGACAATATGGAAATCATTACCATTCCTCTAAAAGGTGCATTGGAACATAAGGACAGCATGGACAATATTGGAGTTATTGAAGCAGATGAAATTCAAGTCATGAGCGCTGGAACAGGTGTTTATCACAGTGAGTATAATAAAAATACAGATCAAGCGGTGAGTTTATTACAGCTTTGGGTATTTCCAAGGGAACAAAATGTCACACCAAGATACGATCAAAAAAGTATTAAAGACCTCAAAAAAAGTAATGCCCTTTATCCTATTGTCACTCCGGATCCAGAGGGTCCAGCAATGTGGATCCACCAAGATGCTTGGTTTCATATGGGGGATTTTGATCAAACTACAACGATCGAATATAAAATCAACAAAAAAGGAAATGGAGTTTATACTTTCGTTATTGAAGGTTCTGTTGAAGTTGCAGGAGACCATCTTGAAAAGCGAGATGCTTTAGGGGTGTGGGATACTGAAAGTTTTAGCATTTCTGCAGCTCCTAATAGTCGCATTTTATTAATCGAGGTTCCAATAAATTATTAAGAATGAATAAGCCTTCTGCTCAAGAGCTTCTTGAACACATTGATTATAAAATTTCACAGAAAAAGTATCAGGACAGCGTGCATAAAATCACCCTTATGACTGCCCGAGATGTGATTAAAAAAATTTTGGAAAACAAGGAGATCTAAGACTATTTGTTAAACCGAACATAGTTTATCATCAACTCCTTAGGTAATTTTAATACCTTGTTAACGGTGCCGTCTAATTCATCTGCATAAATGGGGTTCATAACAAAATCTGAATATTTTCTTTTCATTGCCTCATATCGGGAGATTCGCTTTTTTAGGTTCATTTTTGGGGTACAACAAATTAATATGAACAAAATAAGAGTTTAAAAAAATGACCGTGATAAGATTTATTTCTTACCAAAAAGAGACTTGATTTGTTATCTTTAATAAATCATGATCGAAACTATAGAGCTGATTCCAAGTGCTGGATTTTCCGCTGCATCTTTCATAAGAGGTGTTTTGGGAATGAGTGTTTTAATTTTAATCGCCTATTTTTTAAGTAATAATAAGCGTGCTATTGCTTGGAAGACTGTAGGAATTGGGTTAGGTCTTCAAATAATTATTGCAGTTGGCGTTCTCAAAATCCATTGGGTAAAAAGTCTTTTTGAAACTGTAGGTAGTTTTTTCATCAATATATTGGAGTATACTGGAGAAGGAACAAAAATGCTTTTAGGAGAGTTTGGGAACACAGATACTTATGGGTTTATTTTTATTTTTCAAGCTTTGCCCGTAATTATTTTCTTTTCTGCTTTAAGTTCCATTTTATACTATTTTGGGATTATTCAAAAATTAGTTAGTTTTCTTGCCTGGGGGTTGACAAAGATCTTCAAAATTTCGGGGGCAGAAAGTCTTTCCGTAGCAGGAAATATTTTCCTTGGACAAACCGAAGCGCCTTTGTTAATTAAAGGTTATTTAGAAAAAATGAATCGCTCAGAAATTTTTCTTTTGATGGTTGGAGGTATGGCTACCGTTGCTGGAAGTGTTTTGGGAGCGTACATTGGTTTTCTTGGCGGTGATGACCCTGTTCAACGTTTAGAATTTGCAAAAAGTCTTTTGGCAGCATCGGTTATGGCTGCCCCAGGGGCGGTAGTAATTGCAAAAATTATGTATCCTCAAACGGAAGAGATTATTGCTGACGTTAAAATTTCAAACACTAAAATAGGAGATAATTTACTTTCTGCTATTTCTATTGGAACTGGAGAAGGGATAAAGATGGCGGTTAATGTAGCGGCTATGCTTTTAGTTTTTATTGCTTTGATCGCTATGGTGAGCAGTGGTTTTTCTAGCTTCGGAGATTTATTAGGCATCAATAGCTGGATTGCTGCGAATACGGTTTACGAGGATTTTTCTATTGAATTCATATTAGGTTATCTTTTTGCTCCTTTGATGTGGATTATTGGTGTGGCTACAGAAGATATTGCGCTTATGGGGCAACTATTGGGGGTCAAACTCGTTGCGAGTGAATTTGTAGGGTATACACAATTAGTGGAATTAAAAAACAATCTAAGCCCCATGCATTTTAGTTATGAAAAATCGGTAATCATGGCTACTTATATGCTTTGTGGTTTTGCCAATTTTGCTTCGATAGGAATCCAAATAGGGGGGATTGGAATCATTGCTCCAAAGATTAGAAAGCTGCTAACCGAACTTGGGTTTAAAGCAATGATAGCAGGAAGCTTAGTATCCTTGATGTCCGCAACCATTGCCGGCATTATCTTAGGTTAAAAATTAAAGAATATTCACTTTAATCTTTTTCCATATTTTGATTAATAAAAAGGCGGAAACGATTGCTAACCCTAATAAAGGGAATGCTAAGTGGTATTCACCAAAAATAAAATACCCCGTAGAAAACATGATGCTGTAAATCATCATACAGCCCAAAAGCATCGCAATAATTCCAGAGGGTACACTCCATCCTTCAGTAGAATTATCAATATCCTCCCCTTCTTTTTGTGCGGTCTCTATTGTTTTTGCCCATCCGGGGCCTCCCGGTTGTGTCTTTTTGTAAAAAGAACGCAAAACCGAATCCTTTTCAGGTGGGGTAATGAAAGTGATTATCAGCCAGGAAGTGGTTGTAACGGCTACAACAAAGGGAAACTCAGCCCAGCTGGGCATCATCCCTTCTGCCCCAAAAAGTGCTGATTTTATTGCAGGGATGGTTAGAAGAAGTGAAACCAACCCAGAAACTATCATAGCGGTAATCTCACTCCATGCGTTGATTCTCCACCAAAACCATCTTAGAATAAATATGAGTCCCGTCCCTGCGCCAAAAACAAGAAGCAAATTAAATAGTTGCATTGCATTTTGTAGTAAAAGAGCTAAAAGAGTACTTAAAACCATGAGTAAGATTGTTGAAAGTCTTCCTACAGCAACCAATCGTTTTTCTGAAGCTTGGGGGTTAATTTGAGTTTGATAAAAATCATAGACTATATAGGAAGATCCCCAATTTAATTGAGTTGAAATTGTGCTCATATAAGCCGAAATCAGTGATGCTAACACCAATCCAAGCAATCCTGTTGGAAGTTTGGTCAACATTGCAGGATAGGCCAAGTCATGTCCTAATTTATCTGCTGTGATGTTAGGAAAAGCATTTTGAATACTCGCTAAATCCGGAAAAACAACTAATGAGGCTAGAGCTACTAAAATCCATGGCCAAGGACGTAACGCATAGTGCATGATATTAAAAAAGAGCGTTGCTCCTATGGCGTGATTTTCATTTTTAGCTGCAAACATTCTTTGGGCTATATATCCTCCACCACCTGGTTCCGCACCAGGATACCACGAACTCCACCATTGTACAGCTAAAGGTATGATCAACAATGCAATCAAGGCTTCCCGATCACTAAAATCTGGAAGGATGGAAATTTTACTCGCTACATTTTCATTTGTCAATAAAGATTGGATTCCCCCTACCTCTGGTAAATTAACTAAATAAACTGCTGCCCCAATAGCACCTCCCATGGCAACAAAAAACAAGATTACATCTGTATATACCACTCCTTTAAATCCCCCTACCGTACTAAAGGTAACTGTTACTAAACCTGCAGTGATCACAGTCTGCCAGGGCTCTAAGCCTAGCATTATTCCTCCTATTTTAATAGCGGCCAAGGTTACCGCCGACATGGTGATAACATTAAAAATTATCCCAAGATATATGGATCTGAACTTTCTTAAAAAAGAGGCAGGCTTTCCCCCATAACGCAATTCATAAAATTCTAAATCAGTACTTACATTAGACTTTCTCCATAATTTGGCATAAACAAAAACGGTTAACAACCCTGTGATTAAAAATGCCCACCAGACCCAATTTCCTGAGACTCCATTGGTACGAACAATGTCCGTAACCAAGTTTGGTGTATCTGTAGAAAAAGTCGTTGCAACCATCGATAGCCCTAATAGCCACCAAGGCATGCTCCGCCCTGAAAGGAAAAATTGATTTGCACTCTTTCCTGAAGATTTGGAAACGTAAATTCCAATTCCTAGTGATATTGCAAAAAATAATAAAATGATTAGCCAGTCGAGAGTTGCAATTTGCATATTGAATTCATTTGGTTTCACTAAAGGTAAAAAAAAACTTCATTGCGTTTAAATTGTTGTTAAAACACTTGAGTTTGAACAGATTTCCTACTAGGTTTGTTATTGAAATATAAATAAATTGAAGTCGTTAAAGATTTTTTACGCATTGCTATTCTTATTCTTTGGACTTATCCAGGGGCTAGGACAAAATACTGTGGAATCCAATGACCCTCCAAAAATTATCATTCCTCCCCCCGAAAATAACGGGCCTAGTTTATTACAACCTAAAAAGAAAAAGTCTTTTCTCTCCGAGGATTATTTCAATCCTAAATTAGAATTTCAAGATCCTAAAAACGATATTGAAAATCCCCGTCTGAGGATCGGAGAAAATGAACAGTTTTTAGATCCTGGGAAACGCTATTTAAACAAGCTTAACAGAAAACCTGAGAACGAAAAAAATCCAAATCAGTTTAAAACTGATCAATATTTAGGTGATTTTCGAAACAACGGGAAATTTGTTCAAATAGCTCTCCGCGATCACGAATCTCCCGATGGAGACCTAATTCGAATCATGTTAAACGATAAAGAAGTTGTTCCTCGAGTACTGCTTCAAGAACGTTTTAAGAGTATCGCCATTAATTTGGTCATGGGCTTCAACAAAATAGACTTTGTAGCGCTCAATCAAGGTACTTCCGGACCTAATACAGCTGAAGTCCGTGTTTTTGATGATGAAGGAAAGCTAGTAGGTGCAAACCGATGGAATCTAGCAACAGGGGTTAAGGCCACCTACATTATTGTTAAAGAAAAATAGTCTAAGCGTTATATACTTCTAACATTCCTTTGATAAAAATATCCACCTCCTCTAAGGTTCCTGTACTGATTCGGCACCAGTCATAAAAAGGGGGGAAAGGTCTTCCTATGCGAACTCCCTTTTCTAGCATTTTAGGACCTAGTTTTCGGATGTCTTTTTTGGAGTGAAAAAACACAAAATTCGTGTGAGAGGGAACATAATCTAATCCCAAATGTTCTAAAAGTTTGTATATCCTTGTTTTAGCCTCTTTATTTTTAGCTAAAGAAAATTGATAAAAGGCCTCGTCTAGGATCGCTTCCTTGGCTGCCTCTACGGCCAAAACATTACTCATTGCAACAATATTTTTTCGGATTTTTGATGCTATTTCTGGTTTTGCAATCAAATAGCCTACACGAAGACCAGCCATTCCATATACTTTTGAAAAAGTTTTGGATACAATAACATCATCTCCTCTTTTGACTCCTTCTATCATACTTGGATAGTCTGGTGTTTCAATAAAATCATAATAAGCTTCATCGGAAAAAACGATGGTTTTTTTACTCGCTGAATCACAAAAGTCAACTAATTTTTTAGCAGGAACCAAAGTCCCTGTAGGGTTGTTTGGATTGCAAAGAAATATCAATTTGGTTTTAGAAGATATTCGTTTTTCTATTTCATCTAAATGATATCCTTTATCTGCACCTACAGGGACCCAATTGACCGTTGCTCCCCATTGCTTTGCATAGGACATCATTGCTAAAAAAGTAGGCTGTCCAGAAATAATTTCTCCTCCATTTGAGGCGAAAGTGAGCCCGGCAATTTTCAATCCTTCAGTAGATCCCCCCGTAACAATAATGGATTCTGGATCAACACCGTGTTTTCTTGCTAAAATAGCTGCCAGATCATCAGAATATGCGTAAGGATATCTGCAACTGTGGACAAAAGAATTTTTTATTCGTTCCTGAACCCTCTTGGAGGGACCGTACGGATTTTCATTCGAACTTAAACGAATTACCGATTCCAAACTACGCGGACTAAAATCGCGTTGTTCCTGAGCGGATAATATACTAGGTGGAGCGATGAGCAAACTTCCAATCCCAATGGAAGAGCGCAACCAATCTCTACGTGTTTGCATAATTATGATTTTTATTAAAGTTTAATTTTTTTTTAGGTCAAAACAAAATTATTACACAATTTTCTGTCTCATTTTTAAAAAATGAGCGTCACTATGAGTTGAATAAAATTCTTACTATCAGCTTTGTAAAGTTTGGTTCTCTTAAAGTCTTCTTTTTTTTTAAGCCAAACCAAAAATTAATCCCTATTTTTCAATATGAAGAATTGGATTGCATCTCTAGAAGGGATACTGAAAAGTTTGATAAGCCCTTTAGAATGGATAATGCTTTTAGCCGTTATAGGGGGAGGACTGTTTTTGCTAATCCACAGCAGAGGGTATCCTTTATTAAAAATCAAGACCGCTTTCAAACTATTATTTACGAATGAAAAGAGTAAAGGAATTTCTCGTTTTCAGGCACTTTCCGCTGTTTTAGCAGCTACTGTAGGCTTAGGAAACATCTCTGGGGTTGCCATAGCTATTCACATGGGAGGTCCGGGAGTTTTGGTTTGGATGTGGATCACAGCAGCTATTGGAATGATTATAAAATTTTACTCCTGTACTTTATCCGTTCAATTAAGGGAAACACAAGCAGACGGTGAGCCTCTTGGTGGACCAATGTATTATATGACATTGGGTATAAAAAAATGGGGGCGTCCTTTGGCTATTTGGTTTTCGGTTGCTGGTCTTTTTGGTGTTCTTCCTGCCTTTACTGCTAATCAGTTAACTCAAACATTTATGAATGTCCTTAACCCAAATGATTATTTGGCTTTAGGAGATTTTCAATGGAAGTTTCTTATTGGAGTAGCACTCTCCATAGCTAGTGCTTTTGTAATTTTTGGTGGATTAAAATCCATCGTCCGGGTTACTTCTAGTTTAGTCCCGGTCATGGTAGGAATCTATTTTATTATGGGTCTTTATATGATTTTAGCCAATATAGAACAACTCATTCCCTCATTTAAACTCATCTTTTTTGAAGCTTTTAATTTAAAAACAGCTGTTACAGGGGGTTTTTGGGGTTTGGTAATTCTTGGAGTAAGGAGAGCTGTTTTTTCGAATGAAAGTGGGGTAGGAAATGCCCCTATGTATCACGGTCAATCTCAAAGTAAAGTAGGTTCCGACGAAGGACTGGTTGCCATGTTAGGTCCCCTTTTGGATACCGTTTTAGTTTGCACCATTACTGGTTTGGTTGTGATCATAAGTGGAGCTTACACAGTAGAAAATCTCAATGGTATCGTACTCACCTTGGAAGCATTTCGCCGTCTTTTCTTTGGTTATGGAGATCTGTTGTTATTGCTGATGGTTTTCGTTTTTGGAATTTCAACCTTATTTACCTATTCGTATTATGGGGTCAAGTGTTTTGGTTATTTAACTCAACTTAAATGGGGAAAATATTACAACTACTTCTATATAGCAAGCATCATCTTTTCTGCTCTAGTAACTGTAGAAGTGGTCATTGGGATCATTGATCTATCCTTTGCACTGATGTGCATTCCCAATATGATCGCAGTTCTCCATTTATCTAAACATGTAACGAAAGAAATAAAAGAACGAAAATGGATTTAAAATATTAGTCCAGGCTTGGAGGGCCAGGAAGAATACGCGGTCTATATTTCTCGGGTTTTTTGTTCTTTCTGTAATCTTCTTTTACTGCCGTTAATAATTTAGGATCTTTATAAAGGTCTGCCATGGTCATAGAAAGTGCTTTTGCAGCATAAATCATTCCTTTATGCCCTATGGACATCCCTGTACAAGCTACCACCGCCCAGGAATGCCACGGACCATTTTTAGCTGCTACAGTAGCTGACATTCTAACAGTAGGCACTACCTGACTTACATCTCCAACATCAGTGGAGCCCCCTTGAGCAGGTAAGGTTTCTTGTAATGGTTTTACAGCTCCGTCTATCCCTATTTGGGGTTTATCGGCTTCTTTTAATATGGAATTGGCATACTCAATCTCCTCCGAGGTATAGGTTATTTCCCCTAGTGCCTCTAGATTTTTTTGTATTATTTCTGCTCCTGTTCTATTGACTAAAATTTCATAAATCCCAGAAATCAGTTTTGTCTCATAGGTTGTCCCAGTCATTAACGCCGCTGCTTTGGCAATATCTAATGCCCTTTCATACATTACATCAACTTTCTCTACGCTATTTTCTCTTAAACGGGTCCATATCTGTGCTTTATCAGGGACTACATTTACTACATTGCCCGCTTTTTCAATTTGATAATGAATTCTTGAGGTAGGTAAAATATGTTCGCGATAATAGTTTAATCCTGTAGTGTAGAGTTCTAAAGCATCAACAGCACTTCGTCCGTTCCAAGGATCGGCAGAAGCGTGCGATGTTTCTCCGTTAAACATTACCCGAAAATCAACTAAGGCTTTACTTGTTTCTGTTCCGGATACTACGGTATCACCAGGATGCCAGTCCATACAAACATCTAACTGATCGAAAACCCCAGCTCTAACCATCCAAACTTTTGCAAAAATAGTTTCTTCCGCAGGAGTTCCATAAAAAATAACCGTTCCCTTAAGCGTTCCTTTTTCTATCTGTTCTTTGATTGCTATGGCCGCTGCTAAGCTAGCCGTTCCATATAGATTGTGCCCACATCCATGACCCGCTCCTCCTTCAATACGGGCCTCTTTTTTAGGAATTCTTTTTTGAGAAATCCCCGCATTGGCATCAAATTCTCCTAGTATTCCAATAACAGGTTTCCCAGATCCGTATTTTGCCATAAATGCCGTGGGAATGTCTGCCACATTCTCAGTTACCTCAAAGCCATTTTCCCGGGCATAATCTTTTAAAAGTTTAGATGAAGTGTACTCTTCCAATGAGGTTTCAGCTGCTTCCCAAATGGCATCACTTATCTTGATTAAATTTTCTTTTTTACTATCAATAGATAGCTGAATATCCGATTTGATTGTTTTGAGTTTTTGTCCTTGAAGATTGGTAATTACAAGTAATGCAAGTAATCCATACGCTAGTTTTTTCATCTTTAAATTTTTTTGTTCATTTTATATTTATTTTTTCTTAATTGGAACAATTAGTCCAATTATTAGGAACAATAAACCTCCTATTAAATAGGGCCAGTCAATAAAGGTAAGTTTATTAAACATAATTCCTACTACTCCAAAGCAGAGTATTGCGATCGAGAAAAAGAATATTTTCAATACCCATCTAAGTTTCATCGTCTCAGTTTGTATCTAAAATACACATTACTGTCTAAAGTTGTTTATTTTTGAACGTGATTCGAATTTATATTATTGGAATTTTTGTTCTTGTAGGCGCGCTATTAGCTAATCTTTTTGCAGCAAAAATTCAATTAAAAAGCTGGTATGACTTACTTCAAGGTTTAGCGAAAGAGCTTTCCTTTTGGAGTCAACTGGGAGTTAAAGATTTCCTCTGGCTTTTTCTTATTTACCCTTTTTTACTAGGTCTTAGCGCCTATTTAGGAAATCTAATTCATCAAAAACTTTTTTAAAATGACGAGTACCGTTACTTATTTAGGAAATCTTAGAACAACCGCCACCCATTTGGCATCTCAAAATGAATTTATTACAGATGCTCCTGTTGACAATCATGGAAAGGGCGAAGCCTTTTCTCCAACAGACACGGTTGCTACTGCCTTAGCTTCTTGTCTTTTAACCATTATGGGGATCAAAGCGCGTGATTTAAAAGTAGACTTGACGGGTACCACAGCTTCGGTCAATAAAGTAATGGGATCAAATCCCAGAAGAATCATTGAAATTAAAATTGATGTTCGTTTCCAGAAGCACTTCGAACCTAAAACGAGAAAGCTGTTGGAAAACGCGGCTCTCACTTGTCCGGTTTCTAACTCGCTTCATCCCGATTTAATTCAAAATATTTCATTTATTTGGCCTTCTTAAAGCGCTTGTTGGTAAAATAAACCACACAATAAGTCAAAACCCCTATAGGACCCACCAAAAATGTACACAAGAGGGGAAGAAAAATAGCCCAGTGTTTAATATTGTTTTCTTGACTGTGTCTTAGAATCCAAGTAGCTACCCAAAAGTCAAATGCCAAATAGTGAAGCCATCCTGCAGCTGCCGATTCTGGGGTTGCTCTTTGGAACAAACTTACGATCCCATTTAAAGAGGAAAAATCTGCATCTGCTAATCCTCCAGAAACAATGAGGAAATACGTATAAAAAAAACTAATCCCTAAGGGCACCCAAGGAAATCCAATTAGCTGTTTTGAAATCTCAACCTTTGGAAAAAAAAGGATCAATATCCAAACAAGTAAAATAACTGTGTTGCATAAATTAAATATAAGTGCCGTCATAAATTGATAATTAATAACCCATACCAAAATAGTATTTTTAAATTAGAGGTATCGTTATGCTGCTTTTCAAAAATATTAATGGGGATCGTGTTGATCCGGTAAATCATACTCTAGAGGTTATTAAAAACTATCCCTATGCTGAGATTCATATTGGCACGGATTCTCAAAACATAAATAAAGAAACCAGATATACCACCGTGATCGCTTATCGTTTAGGAACGCGTGGTGTGCACTATATTTTGAGCAAATCAACGCGTAAGATTGTAATTGATATGTGGACACGTCTTTGGAAAGAAGCTGAGTATAGTATTGATTTAGCCGAATGGTTAACCCAAAAAATTACGGTTAAAATAGAAATTGACATGGATTATAACGGAGACGAAAGTTTTAAATCTCATAAATTGATTTCAGCGGCAAAAGGATGGGCTAACTCTCTTGGATATAAAGTTAATGTGAAACCAAATAATCAAATCGCAACACGAGCTGCGGATTATCACTGCAAGTGATTTTAAGGTATTCTAAAAACTTGAGTAAAATAAGCAAGGCTGTCTTGTGTAAATGCTACCCCAACGCCAAGCTCACTAAAATCTCCAATCATGTTGGCGTAGTGTCCAGGCGAATTTTTCCAGCCTTCAACAACACACTCTGAAATGGCTTCAGCTGAACGAGTATCTCCACAACCACTTACATTTTCAAACCAAGGTACGTATCCAATATTTTCTGCAATACTGCTCCATGAAAAATTTAAGTCATCCGCTCGGTCTGAAGGAGTTTTTTGCTGGTGATCCACATGATCAAAAAAATCAAAGCTGACCATATTCTCACTGTGAACCGTTGCTAGTTTGTCCATATCATCGTTTTGAATCAGTTGTGATAACCCTTTTTCACTTCGTATCGCATTTGTTTTAGCTAAAATCTTTTGAGCAATTTGTTGCTTAAGAGTCAAATCAATTTCTGCTGTAACCTCAGCTTCCTTTGAGCATCCTAAAAGGAGGGTCATTAAAAATAAATAAGTCATCTTCTGAATAAATGTGATTCGATACATCTTGGTCTGAATTAATATAAAAATACAAAATTAGTCTATCTTTAAATTGCTAAAAGATTATCCATGCGTTTTGCCATTATAGCACCTCCTGTACCTACCCGAAAGTGGAAAGAAAATTTTGAAAAAATTGCGCCTCATATCCCTCTTCAAATTGGTTTTGATACGGATCATCCTGAAGACATTGTGTGTGCAATGGTCTGGAAACAACCTAGAGGATCTCTTAAAGCGTTTACTAACTTAAAACTAATTTTTTCTATGGGTGCGGGAGTGGACCATGTCCTTACAGATGATACCATTCCTAAAGACATTCCTATTTGTCGTGTGGTTGACCCGCAAATGGCTTTTTCTATGAGTAATTATATCATTATGGCTCTTTTAAACCATCATCGTTCATGGTATGACTTTCAAAAAGCGCAGGAAAATAAACACTGGGCACAGTTCGAATTTGTTGAACGCAATGTAAAAGTTGGCGTCTTAGGAATTGGTCACTTAGGAATGGATGTGGCAAACAAGATCCATCATTTGGGATTCCCAGTATTCGGTTTCTCAAATTCTCCTAAACAAACCGCTTTCCCCTCCTTCCATGGAACAGCGTTTGACACCTTTTTAGAACAAATAAATGTTCTCGTTTGCACGGTTCCTTATACCTCAAAAACGCACGGCTTATTAAATTATGAATTGTTTAAAAAATTTAAAGAACCTACCTACCTTATTAATGTCTCCCGAGGAAATATTCAAATTGAAGAAGATATTATTCGTGCACTAGATGCTGGATTACTTAATGGTGCTTTTTTAGATGTTTTTGAACAAGAGCCTCTTCCGGAAACAAGCCCTCTATGGTCTCACCCAAAAGTTAAAATAACTCCTCATATTGCTAGTTTAACTTATCCTAAAGAAAGCACCTATCAAGTTTTGGATTGTTTTGAACGCCTTGAAAAAGGACTTCCTTTACCGCAGCAAGTGGACCGTCAAAAAATGTATTAGGAGCTAAGTAGCACTTCCGAAATTCCACTCACTCCAAAACGAACGGGATCGGTCACTTCAATACCTGTTTTGTCTGAGAGAGTCCTTACAAACGCTTTGGCTTCCATTTCGGACAACCTACTTGTATTCGCACAAATAGCAACTACTTTTGCTTGAGGATAGGTTCCTACGACAGTAGCAAGTGCTTCATTGAGTGCAATGAATTCGTTGATGTCTGGAATTGCTATATGTTCTGGACTACGTAAAGTCATTTTATCGGCTCTAATGCAGAGTACCATATGGGTTGGACAGCTTCCTCTCATCAATGGAAGTGTGGCAGAGCTCCCTGGGTGTAATAGAGATCCTTGCCCTTCAATAATTAAAATGTCTTTGTTTGCTTCTTCCATTACCAGATGCTCGACTGCACCGCAGGCGTGATCCAATTTAAAAGCATCTAAAGGAATTCCTTTTCCCATAATAGTTATCCCAATTTGACCCGTAGCGAGAAAACTTACATTTACCTTCTTTTTCAAAAGGTCGCTATAAAGTTCCAGTCCAGAGGTCATTTTCCCAACCGCCATGTCGGTTCCTATAAAAAGAACGCGCTTATTGGGTAATGAAGCAGCTTTTCCCTCCGCTATCGAAGGGGTAAACTGTGGGACACGAACGTCCCAAATCCATTGAGAATTATCCCTTCTGAGTTTTGATTGCCACTTGGATTGCAATAAATCATGAAGCCCATTTACGATGCTTAAGCCAGCGTTTAAGGCTTGTTCAATGATAGGATTCCAATGCTCCGGTATACGCCCCCCGGAAGGGGCAATCCCCAAGATTAAAACCTCCGCCTTAAGCTCTAAAGCCTTTTCAATACTCTCAATAATTGGAACCTCTCTGGAAATATCCATAAAGTCATTAATTGACTTGCCTGCATGCGTTTTATCGATAACACCTACAATAGGATTTTTTAAATAACGAACTACTCCCATTCCCATTTTACCATAATCACTATCGATATGGTCTTCCATATATACGGCAACTTTTTGATTAGAATCAAGCATAAAAATCTTTTTTAAGTTCAGCTCCGTGTCCAGGGATATCAGCAGGTAGAGTTACTCCCTCTATCATTGGAGCTCCTACTGCTGGATCTGGTGCTAAGTTATAATGGGAATCTAGGTCTATATGATCTATCCCCCCAGTAAGTGCAGCTGCGGCAGCAATTGCTATAGAGGATTCACTCATACATCCGATCATTGTTTTCAGACCAAAAGCTCTTGCTGTAGCAATAATTCCAAGGGCTTCCGTTATTCCTCCACATTTCATTAATTTCATATTTACCCCATCAACATGTGCGGCAAAATCAGGAATGTTTTGAGAAAAACGACAAGATTCATCCACATAAATTGGCAGGGGCCTATTTGCATACAGCTCTTTAAGCGCACCTTCTTCTCCTTCTTTTAGAGGCTGTTCAATATAATCTACCTTTCGATCGGCTAGCCACTGCATCATGTGTTTTGCCGCTGATACATCCCATCCACCATTCGCATCAACCCGAAGTTTAACATCATAGTTTTTGGTACTCTCCACAACTTGTTCAAACATCATTTTATCAGCTTCTATCCCTTCAGGAGAGCCTAATTTAATTTTCAATGATTTCACAGTAGTTCCCTCTAATAATAATGGGACTCGTTCTTTTACCACCTCGGGGGGATTGATCCCAATGGTTACTGAAGTAGGGATACTGGGTTTTGAAAACCCTAAAAGTTGGTACAGAGGAAGGCCTGCTTTTTTTGCCTTCCAATCCCAAAGGGCGATGTCTAATCCTACATAGGCACATGGTGGAACTTTTTCTTCACGAGCACGATTGTATAAGTCCCGGATTGAAACCTTGTCTATTCCACTAGAAATAAATTGTTCCAAGGCTGATTGAACTGCTTCTGGTGTGCTAGCTCCTTCAGTATCTCCCGGAGCTGCCTCTCCCCAGCCCACAATACCCTCATTTTCATAACGGATAAAAATGTTTTCAGAATGGGACCGAACCCCTCTGCTTATGGCCAAAGGAAAACGCTTCTTTAATTCTACTTTATGGAAACTTATTTTCATAATTATAGTTTTTTAATCCTTTTAGAATTTCACTAGAAATGAATTAACGTTTTTAATTCTTGACTCATACTATCCTTTAAGGTATTCAATTCTGAAGTTTTAGATATTAAAGTTCTTAAAAGTACAAATAGAAAGAAAATTTTGGTAATGAAAATAATCATTTAAATAAAAAAAATCAGTCTCCTTATCAGGATAAAATACTAAAAAACGAAACACTAAAAAGTGTAACTTTCGCGTTCATTTTTTTATTTCTTGTTATTTTCTAAAATTAATTTTTTGCTCAATTGTTCCAAAGAAATCCCTCTCGTTTCTGGCATCATAAAATGCACAAATATCAGTTGAAGAACCATAAATAAGGCAAAAATTGAAAACACGAATCCCGCACCAATACTTGAAAATAACAGCGGTACAAAGGAAGGGATTATTGCCGCTAAAATCCAATGAACACTTACGCCAAATGCCTGACCCGAATTGCGGAGATGATTTGGGAATATCTCTGAAATATATACCCATATAACTGCTCCTTGCCCAATAGCATGGGACGCAATGAATAAAAAAAGAAAGATTGGTATCAATAATCCTCCCCATTCAAAGAAAAAAGCGCATGCCACCAAACTCAATGAAATGATGTATCCGAATGATCCGTAATACATCAATTTTTTACGCCCTAGTTTGTCTATTAATGAAATCCCAATAAACGTGAAAATCAAATTCGTAATCCCAATTCCAATACTACTTAAAAGTGAGGTACTTGCTCCCAAACCTCCTTCTTCAAATATCCTAGGGGCATAATACAAAAAAGCATTGATTCCCGATAGTTGATTAAAAAAAGCAATCAAAAAGGCAAGCTTTAATGGAAAGCGATACTTTACATCAAAGATGGAATCTTTCTTGTTTTCAGCTTCCTCATTTCCTTTTATTTCATTTACAAATTCTTCGAAAGACCCGTCAGGAACAATTTGAAAATAGACTTTTTTCGCTTCTTCCATTTTGTTTTGAGTAATCAACCATCTTGGACTTCTGGGGATTCCTAAGCAGAGTACGGTAAAGAGTAGTGCTGGAAAGGCTTCTACACCCATCATCCACCGCCATGCATTTTCTCCAACATTGCTTAACAAATAATTGGATACAAAAGCTAACAAAATCCCAAAGACCAAACTGAATTGATACAACCCTACCAGCTTCCCCCGACTTTTTGCAGGAGCAATTTCTGAAATATATGCTGGAGCTGCTATGGTTGAAACCCCTACTCCAAGGCCTCCAATAAATCGAAATACAGCAAAACTAATCGGATCATTAACTAATGCAGATCCCAAGGCAGAAACTGTAAAAAACAAGCCTACCCAAAGTAGTGTTTTCTTTCTCCCTAGATGTTGAGTGGGTAGCGCTCCTAAAAGTGCTCCTACAACAGTTCCCCATAAGGCCATTGCCATTACAACACTTCCATGAAAAGCATCAGAAGATTCCCATAAACTTTGCAATTTTTTATCTGCTCCTGAGATTACTACAGTATCAAAACCAAATAACAATCCTGCCAAAGCGGCTACTGATGACCAATAAAAAACCTGTTTCATTATTTAAATTCAGTTATTTGTTCATTTCAAGATACTTATTAAATAGATAAGCTTTGTACAATAATCCATTAAATTTAATTGAGAATGTATTCCTGAAAAGAAAGTCAAGTGAATATTTATGAAAGTTCTATCTTTAAAAAAATCTATGCGTCATGAGCTTTAAACTTATCAAATACAGTTTTTTCTTTTCCTTTTTACTATTTATTTTAAGTTGTGAAAATAAAACTTCCTCCACCCTTTCTAAAAAGCCAAAAATTGCTATTGCTGGGTTAGCAATAGAATCCAGTACTTTTTCTCCTGCTAAAACAGAAGCGGAAGCATTTTTAGCTCGGGAAGGCAATGCTGTCTTTGAATATTATCCCTTTCTAAAAGAAGGCAGTCCCCAAAGAAAAGCAGCACAGTGGGCTCCTACACTAAGAGGACATGCACTCCCTGGCGGTATTGTTACGCGTAAAGCGTATGATTCCCTTGTGGGAAAAACGTTGAGTCTACTGGCTAAAGAACTCCCTCTTGATGGTTTGTTTTTTGACATACACGGCGCAATGAGTGTAGAAGGTTTGGAGGATCCCGAGGGAGATTTTATAAAACAAATTCGGAAGCTTATTGGGACTGAAACGCTCATTTCAACTTCAATGGACTTGCACGGGAATGTTTCTGAACGTTTAGCAAAATATACTGATCTCATTACCTGCTACCGCATGGCTCCCCATGAAGATGCTCTTGAATCTAAACAACGAGCTGTTGACCTTCTTCTAGATCGCTTGATAAGTGGAAAAGGAAAACCAAAATATAAAGCCTGGATTCCTGTTCCCATTTTACTGCCCGGAGAAAAAACGAGTACACGGATTGAACCCGGCAAGAGTTTGTATGCGCAGGTGCAACCTCAAACAGAAAAGCAAGGAGTTATAGATGCCGCTATTTGGATTGGATACGCTTGGGCAGACGAGCCTAGAAATCACGCTGTAGTAATGGTAACAGGTGATGACAAAAAAGCGGTGAGTACTAGTGCAGAGAAATTAGCACAGTCCTTTTGGGATGTACGAGACCAGTTTGAGTTTGTCGCTCCTACTGCAAGTCTAGAAACAAGTTTGTCTTATGCTTTAAATTCTGATAAAAAGCCCTATATAATCAGTGATATGGGCGATAATCCAACGGCAGGTGGTGCTGGAGATGTCACTTGGACCCTTAGAGAATTATTAAAACACAAGGCCTTTAAAACTGCTTCGGGTCCTGAATTAATTTATGCTTCAATTCCTGGTCCTGAAATGATTCAAGCGGCGCTTAAGGCGGGAGTCAATAATAAAGTTTCCGCCTGGGTTGGAGCTCAGGTAGATGATCGTTTTGCTCCACCAATATTACTTAAGGGTACCGTAGAGGCTATTCATCAAGGGGATGTTCATGCTGAAACTGAGGTAGTTATTCGCGTTGGAAGCATTCGCGTTATTGTTACTAAAAAGCGAAAGCCTTATCACCGAGAAAAAGATTTTACCCAACTCGGCTTAAATCCTAAAATGGCAGATATAGTGGTTGTCAAAATTGGTTATTTGGTTCCCGAACTCTACAATATGAGAGGTGATTGGATCATGGCGCTTACTCCTGGAGGCGTGGATCAAGATTTAGAAAGGTTGGGTTATAAAAGAATCAAACGACCCATGTTTCCTTTGGATAAAAACATGAATAATGTTGATCTAAGGACGCGATTTATTGAAGCGTCTGATGCTCAATAGCAGCGTAGGTTAAAACCCTCCAAACAACGCTTAGGGACTTGGTACCGAAATGTGGTTTCCTAAAAATAAGGCATTTAAAAACATCCTATTGGTGCCATAGGCAGTTCCTCTAAAGTTTGGATTTTCAGCAAAGAGAACCACCCTGCCTTTTCCTAAACGACTGACTACTACTGGAGCTGCTTTTGGAAGTTTTTCCTCCCTTATTTTCTTTGAGATATAACCATCAATATGGGGCTTGTTATCGTAAAGTACGGGGGTTCCATAATCGCTTTTACTGGGTTGTAACCAAACTAAATTGTTTTTATAAAGCACGATCTCATTATGGGTATAACCAAAACCTAACGGATGGGAAAGGTCAATAACTCCATTTATAAAAACTCCTCCAAGACGCTCTCTACCAATATTTTCAGGAGCATCTACATAAGGTTTCTGAACGGCTTTTTTAAGGGAATCTTTGGGATTTTCAAGGAGTTTTTCCGAAATGATTTTATGTTTAATTAAAGCATTGGTTGCTGTTCCTTGAGCAATAATAGTATTGCCTTTTGATACCCATGTTTTTATTTTATCCACGGTCTTTTCATCCCAATCATAATTTCCTGAGACGAGTACCAAACTGTTATAAGAGTCTAAATCAACCCGATTAAAATTTTGTTTTCTAATTTTAGTAATCGGCATATGGACACGAGTATCTAATAAATGCCAAACCTCTCCAGCTTCATAAGAACGTATTCCATCTCCAATAAGAGTTAAGGCTTTGGTTTTTTTTAAAGGCTGAATATAACGGCTTCCTAAATCTACTCCTGTACTACTAAACCCTGTATTTAACTGATGGATTTGTACCTGATGCTTTTTCTGTGCTTCAACAAGAATTTCATACAATTGATTTGCATCTAGTTTTTGAGGGGTAACAGGAATAACTAATGATCCATAAGAAAAAATCCGTTGATCATTCGTCCGAAAGGGTTTAAAAGCTGCTGCAACTGTTACTTGCTGTTGTTGTAAATCATAGATGAGTGAGGGAATATTGTAATCCTGTGCATTTACCGCATAAGCATATGTTGATTTTTGAAGGGGTTTCAATTCAATCAAATCCTCTAAGGTTTTGATACTGGAGCCTTGAGGAGCTTTAGAAACAGGGGTGTATTTGATATTATAAAAGTTTGCGACGGACCAGGCAGAAGCATCGTAATATACGCTGTCTCTATAGGTATCATAGGTTTCAAAAAAAGTTTGTACCATTCTATATTGGGGTTGTTCTGTAGGAACACTGTAGCTGTTTTTACCAATTTTTAAAACGTTAACGCGATGGCGTATCAATTTATCCAAAAATGCATTCGTTCTGTTTATATCAATTTCTGTAAAGTTGTATGCCTTTATTTTACTTTGCTTGCTGCGACTCATAGCACTTTGAAAAAAGTCTTTTTGATAATTACGCAGGGTTTGTTTGTTTTCTACTGCAGCTTGAACTGTAGCTAAACTAGAGACAAATTGATTTCTTATTGTAAAAGGAAAGGTAATATATCCGTATGCCGTTTTCTGTTTTAATCCTCTAGAACTGGCTTGTTCAAAAAGCAATCCCAATCCTCCTTGAAGATCAGGATAAGAAGATCCATATCCTGGATAAGTTCCGTCAAAAACTTCTTTAGCAAAATATAAAGATCCAATACTGTCTAAAGCTTTGGAAAAATAGGTTGCAAAAAGATTGTTGAGTTTGATATAATTGTCTTTAGGCATAATCGGATCTTTGGAACCATTGGTTTTCATGGGTTCGAAAAAGTAAGTGCTTTGAGTTCCCATTTCATGAAAATCAGTAACCACATTAGGGTACCATTGATGATACCAATCCAATTTGCCTTGGCTTTCGGGATTGATTGCCAGCAACCAATCTCGATTCAAATCAAACCAATAATGATTCGTTCTTCCTCCGGGCCAAATTTCGTTGTGTTCCGCATCCATAGGGTCAGATACTAAAGGATTGGCTTTGTACATATTGGCCCATTGCGTATGTCGGTCTCTTCCGTCGGGATTAATCGTTGGGTCTATAAACACAACTGCATTTTCACGAAACTTTTGGATTTGAGGATGCTCTGAGGCTACTAGTGTATAGGCAGCCAATAAGGCAGCTTCAGAACTTGAGGGTTCGTTTCCGTGGACATTGTATGCTAAATTGATGATTATTGGAATGTCTGGTTGGCTTACTTGTTTCCCTTCAGCATAGGCTAAATGTTGTTTTTGAATTTCATCTAGCTGAGCTAGATTCTCCGCAGTACTTACTGCTAACAGGGTTAATTTTCTTCCTTCATGGGTTTTCCCATAATAGCTAATCTGTGCTTGCTTTGAAACTGATGCTAGGGTCTGAAGATAAGCGACGATTTGATCGTGCCGGGTATGTTGTGATCCAATTTCGTATTCTAAAAATACTTCTGGAGAAGGGATATTCCCTTGAAAAGGTTCATAACGTTTGGTAAAATAGTCTTGAGCAAACAATTGAGCACAAGACAGTAGGATAAACAGAAAGAGTCTCATAAAATAGCTTTAATTCAAAGCTACAGCTTTTTATTAAAAGCAAAAAGAGTATCAAAAACATGCCTTTTTAACATGTCTTTTAAGTTTAAACTATTGGGAATAAACAATGAAAATATTTGAATTATTTGAGCTTAAATTCAATTATATTCAGGCTATGTTCTGCTTTTTAATCAAATTCAAAGCGGAACCTTCTTTAAACCATTCAATTTGCTGTGCGTTGTATGTGTGATTTGCCCTAATGGTATCTTTTGAACCATCAGAATGAACAACTTCTATAGTAAGTTGCTTCCCTGGTGTGAACTCTTTCAAGTCGATAAAGTTGAAGGTATCGTCTTCTTCAATTAAATCGTAATCCGATTCGTTCGCAAATGTAATTCCCAGCATTCCTTGTTTTTTTAAATTGGTTTCGTGGATACGGGCAAAAGATTTTACTAAGACTACTTTTACGCCTAAAAAACGAGGTTCCATTGCTGCGTGCTCTCTAGATGAGCCTTCTCCGTAGTTGTGATCTCCCACTACAACAGTTTCAATTCCTGCAGCCTTATATTGGCGTTGAACGTCAGGGACCCCACCGTATTCTCCTGTCAGCTGATTTTTGACAAAGTTGGTCTTTTGATTGTAGGCATTTACAGCGCCAATCAAACAGTTATTAGAGATATTATCCAAGTGACCTCGAAAACGCAACCAGGGTCCAGCCATAGATATATGGTCCGTCGTACATTTCCCGTGTGCCTTAATAAGAAGCTTTGCTCCAGTAAGATTCTTCCCATTCCAAGGAATGAAGGGTGTGAGAAGTTGCAAACGTTCTGAGTCTTCTTTTAACTCAACTTGAACTTGAGATCCGTCCTCTACGGGGGCCAAATATCCATTTTCTTTTACGTCAAATCCCAGCGGTGGTAATTCCATTCCTGTTGGAGGATCGAGTTTAACCTCCTCCCCGTTTTGATTGATCAGACGATCCTCTAAAGGGTTGAAGTCCAGCCTTCCAGAAATGGCTACTGCAGCTACCATTTCTGGAGAAGCCACAAAAGCATGTGTGTTTGGGTTCCCATCTGCACGTTTAGAAAAGTTTCTGTTAAAAGAGTGAATGATGGAATTTTTTTCTTGCTTATCTGCCCCTTCACGAGCCCATTGGCCTATGCAGGGACCACAAGCATTAGTAAAAATCTTGGCGTTTAAGTCTTCAAAAATTTTAAGTAACCCGTCGCGTTCCGCTGTATATCGAACTTGTTCTGACCCCGGATTAATTCCAAACTCCGCTTTGGTTACTAAGTTTTTTTCAACCGCTTGTTTTGCTATTGATGCGGCTCGAGAGAGATCTTCATAAGAAGAGTTCGTACAGGAACCTATTAATCCCCATTCTACTTGAAGAGGCCATTCGTTTTCCTTTGCAACTTTGGACATCTCAGCAACTGGGGTCGCAAGATCCGGTGTAAAGGGTCCGTTAAGGTGAGGGCTAAGGGTATCTAAATCAATTTCAATAACTTGATCAAAATAGTTTTCAGGATTTTCGTAAACTTCCGGATCAGCTGTAAGGTGTTGTTTAACGGAATTTGCTGCATCAGCAACATCATCGCGATCTGTAGCACGCAAATATCGCTCCATAGAAGCATCATAACCAAAAGTAGAGGTGGTTGCTCCTACCTCAGCACCCATATTACAAATGGTTCCTTTACCTGTACAGGACATTGACTCTGCTCCTTCACCAAAATATTCAATGATTGCGCCTGTACCTCCCTTTACGGTAAGTATCCCTGCTACTTTTAAAATCACATCTTTTGGTGCGGTCCATCCGTTTAATTTTCCTGTAAGCTTTACACCAATAAGTTTTGGAAACTTCAATTCCCAAGGCATGTCCGCCATTACATCCACAGCATCAGCGCCTCCTACTCCAATGGCAATCATCCCAAGTCCTCCAGCATTTACGGTGTGCGAGTCGGTCCCGATCATCATCCCTCCTGGAAAAGCATAGTTCTCAAGTACCACTTGATGAATAATTCCTGCTCCTGGTTTCCAAAAGCCTATCCCATATTTATTCGAAACAGATTCTAAAAAATTAAAAACTTCCGCAGAGGTGTTATTTGCTGATTTTAAATCTTCTATAGCTCCTGCTTTAGCTTGAATTAGATGGTCACAATGCACTGTAGTGGGAACTGCTACTTTCGCTTTTCCTGCTTGCATAAATTGTAGAAGTGCCATTTGTGCTGTTGCATCTTGACATGCAATCCGATCTGGTGCAAAGTCTACATAATCTTTTCCTCGGTTAAAAGCTGCTTCCGATGTTCCATCCCATAAATGGGAATATAAAATCTTTTCTGATGCTGTAAGCGCTTTTCCTGTAAGTTTTCTCGCTGCTTCCACACGATCCTCTAATCGTGCGTATACTGCCTTGATCATCTCTATATCAAAAGCCATAATTCAATTTAATTTTGTTCAAAAATACAAAATTAATTTTCGATTTATTAGGTAATATGAAGGGAAACATCCCATGTAGTAATCATCTAAAAAAGTAGTTCTATGCTAATTTCAAACTATGGTTCTTGAATCAACAATTTGTAAAATATCATACCTTTGTTGTACTACTTCTAATTTTTGTTGTAAAACAACTATATTTTAAATAGATATAAAGTTAATGGAAAAGCGATTTAGCTTTGTTATTAAATTTTTTCAAAGGGGCAAAACCCCATTCGCGCAATACCTTTTTGTTTTTCTCCTTTCAAGTGGATTTGTATATTCTAAATCCCCTTCTTTCTATTTGGACTCTAACGGGGTAACGATAAAATGTTCTGGAAGTAGTGCTAGTAAAATAGAAACCGACCCACTAGTTGCCAATAGCTTCCCTCAAGATTTTAGTAATCCCAGCCTTAGAGCTACCATTGAGATTGTCAATTTCTTCTCCCCTAACGGCGATGGTATCAATGATTCTTGGCAGATAAAAGAAATTGACCGATATCTAAATAACCAAATTTGGAT
>JALRDC010000160.1 GCA_023262245.1 Flavobacteriaceae bacterium | reverse complement strand
AACTTCCAGGTTGCAATATTTCTCATGGATTTCTTAGTGCGATATCCATAAAGAGCATTAATTTTTTTGGGCGGAAATAGTGCTTGAATCCATCCCAAAATATAAAATATTAATCCATTAAAAGCTAAAATTAGGGTTAATGGATCGAGCTTACTTAACATCATAATGAGTAATTAAAATTATTACGAACTCCCTTATTACGTATCTATTTTATAACGTTGTTTTGATGCTCTAATTTGAGAAGCTTCTGATGTTTTTGGATTGAATACATAAGAAGGAGCAACAATTTCTCTGCTACTTTCTATTTGAATTTTAATGATCTGTAAAATTCGGTACTGGTCTGGATTTATCTCCTGAAAGAAAGGTTCCATTTTTGAAAAATTTTTGGATTGGGGTTCAAAAATTTCAGCTTTTCCTTTGCATTGTAACCCTTTTTGAGTCCATATATCAATCCCACTAATACAAACGTACGGGTTTTCTCGTATGTTCCGAATACTTTGGGGTGAGGCAATGTTGGCAATCCAAATTTCATTGGAGTTGGGACAAATAAACAATTCTTTTGGGGATACATTGGGCAAGCCCTCTTTTGAAGCTGTAGCTAACCAACAAAGAACCAATTTTTCAAATTCCTTTTTTACGCTTAACATATCTGTGTTAAATTAATTTAGTTCCCGGAACAGTTAAAGTATCGTATCCCTTCCCAATTTCTTTTAAAAAAATTATTCTTATCTCTAACAAATTCTTCTAAAGGGGTATTCCCCGGTAATACTGATCGCCACATAATGGGAATGTCTTTAGGTAGGGAGGTACATTCATTTGCTTCACAAGGATGGCGATACTTATATCGCGCATGCCCCGCCTCATGATAAAAAGTATACAGTCTTTGCACTATGGTATAATCTTCCCAAAAAGATTTGATGATTTCAAAACTTATGGTTTCATCATCACAAATATTATACGCTCTCCCGGCATGGTCTGCAGTTACACCAGATGCAAAATCAGGTTCGTTTCCAAAAAAAATAGTGACACTTTTCCCCATACTCGGATCTACTTTTCCTGAACGTATGGCATCTTCAACAAATAAACTCCAATAGTCTTCCAGGCTGCTATCTTCAGTTAAAACTGCATAGAAGGGGTCTACAATAACCTCTGCCTCTATGTTTTCAATTAATTCTTCCTCTTTTTGTTCTTTTTTGCATGCAAAAAATAGAAGTAGCACAAACTGTACTAAAAAGATGGTTTTAATTCTAGTTTTTTTCATGATAAGATGTGGTATTGGGTTTCTATATTTCAATATACTATTTTTAGAATCAAGAGATTTAAAAATTAACATTCCTTCTTTCAAATTGAATTGGACTCTTTAATCTAATCACACCCTTCCCCTTCATCACAAGCTCCGATTTTTTCCCATCCATCATTTTGGCCAGGTACTTCATTGGGATTGATCCACCACTTATTGCTCCAAATTTGACAATCATGAACCACTTCCGTTCCCGGGTTAGGGTATTGATTTGCGCTATTATAAACAGGTCTTTCACAAAGAGAAGCTGCTCCACCCACTCCCTCTGCGCAAGCTAAAGCACCCCCTTCATAGGGTTCAACTTCAAAGTCGTTGGCTTGTTGAATTGCTGTTGCCTGATTTATGCCATTCAAAACCTTTGAGGCTACATTAAGGTAGGAATAAGCAGAGCTTTCAGCTCCTTCTAACAGCAATTGCCAGATCATGATACCATCGTTTCGTTCTCCGCGATTTGGATGACTGTGGATGTGTTCGCTTAAATCACCAATATTGTTATGATTATACTCATAGAATGGGCCCCAAGGTTCAGGCGGATAGTGTATCCCTGCAGCAATTACAAATCCATATTGATTAGCATAATGAGCATAAGCATCATACATTATCTTTCGATTTGTACTCGCGCCCGTATTGTATCCTTGATATGCAATAAGGTCTATTTCCTCTCCTACAGCTTTGATAACCGGAATCATATGTCCCGTGGACCCAAAACCAAAAAGATTAATTCCGTTGGTAGGTTGAGTCCCTTGAAATAAGAGTGCATCCGATTCTCCCGTAAGTCCATTCCGCTGATCATAACGATAAGGAGATTCCGGATCATCATTGAATTGACCTCCTAAGGCACCCACGCCTGCAGGTGCACAGGCTAACAAATAGCCTTCTTCTCGGGGCATTAATTTTCTAGATTCTTTAAAAAACGTAATAAAACGATTTACATTGATTTCATTACCAATTTGTTGGAACGAACCATCCGGTTCAAAATCCCAGTCAATCCCAGCAAAACCAATATCATCAATTAGATTTTTTATTTGTTGATAATCAATGTCATAAGATTTTTCATCTCTCCAAAAAGTTTCACCTCCTATGGAAAGAATTACATTAATTTTTTTGTCTTTCAAGGCTGTTACGCTTTCTTTTAGGGTACACCCGTCATAGGGTACTTCAATTCCTGTTTCAGACAGATCATAACTCCCTTTTTCATAACGTAAATTTGGTTTTGCAAAGCCTAAAAAAAGATGGTTTACAAAGCTCGGAACCTTTCTTAATTTAGAATCTTGTCCTGAACTAACCCAGTTTTCTGACCACGATGGAAAATAAGCAAGAATTACTGGAGCCTCTATGGGAAACGCATCTCCACCCATGGAAACAGTAGTGCTTACATTTGATGAGGTGTTCTGATTGGTTTCTGTAACCTCCGCTGTATTTGTCGCCTGTGCTGAATTCTCTGAGTCCGAATTACTGGGGCTTGCTGTCCCAGTAGGTGTTTGGATTACCCCTGTCTGTTCAGCAGGTGTTTCACTCATTTCCTTATCACATTGAAAAAAGAAGATGACAAGAAAAATGCTGAGAAAGACCGTATTCTTAATAGAAAATGAAAGGGAAAACATAATACAGGGGCGTTAAATTAGGTTAAGGAAATGGGTACAAGTAAAATCAAATGTATAAAAAAGCCCCTAGAAGGGGCTAAGAATATTTTTAAAAAAAACTTAATTATTAAGGGCTTCTGCTCCTCCTACAATTTCAAGTATCTCGTTGGTAATCGCTGCCTGTCGTGCTTTGTTATAGGTCAATTTTAATTGGTCTCTTAATTCGGTCGCATTGTCCGTTGCTTTATGCATAGCCGTCATGCGAGCTCCGTGTTCACTGGCAAATGAATCCCGTAACGCTTTAAAGAATTGCATTTTTAAAGATTTTGGTAGCAACTCATTGACAATTTCTGCTTGGCTGGGTTCAAAAATATAATCCGCACTTACCGTTGCTTCTGTTTCTGTTTCAGCGATTATCGGTAGAAAAGGCTCGACTTCTACAATTTGCGTAGCCGCATTTTTAAATCGGTTGTATACCAATACTACCTCATCATAAACTTTTTCTTCAAATTGATCCATTATTTGTTGTGCGACTTCTCCTACATTGCTATAGTTAAGTGCATCAAATAGCGCGTCATGGGTTGAAACGACTTTCCCTGTTTTTTCTAAAAGCTCTGAACCTTTTTTCCCTATGGTTAGAAGAGAGACGTTTTGATCAGCGTAAACCTCTTGTATTAGTTGTCGTGTTTTTTTAATGATATTAGCATTAAAAGCACCACACAATCCTCGGTTTGAAGTAATCGCTACAACTAAAACCGTTTGTTTTTCACGAACATGAGTGTAAGGATTTTGAGCATCTCCTTCTAAAGAACCACTCAAGTTTTGAATCAACTCTGTCAAAGTTGAAGCATACGGTCGCATTGCGGTAATGGCATCTTGAGCTTTTTTTAGCTTTGCCGCTGATACCATTTTCATTGCGCTAGTAATTTGCATGGTCGAAGAAACCGATGCAATTCTATTCCGTATTTCCTTGAGATTTGCCATTATCTATTCAAATTGAGCTGAAGTTTCTTTGGCTACCGCATTTAATGTGTCCAGAACTGCATCCGTGAGTTTGCCTGCTTTGAGTTCCGCCATAGCTTTTTTATGGTTTTTGCGAAGTGTTTCTAGGAATGCTTGTTCAAACGCCTTAACACTTTCCACTGGTACTGACCGCAAGAGGTTTCTAGATCCTGCATAAATGATGGCTACTTGTTCCTCTACAGTAAAAGGATCATTTTGGGCTTGTTTTAAAATTTCAACGTTCCTTTTCCCTTTTTCAATTACATTCAATGTAGCTGCATCCAAGTCTGAACCAAATTTAGCAAAAGCTTCTAGTTCACGGAACTGAGCTTGGTCTAGTTTTAAGGTTCCGGATACTTTCTTCATGGACTTAATCTGAGCTGAGCCTCCTACACGAGAAACCGATATTCCTACATTGATTGCCGGTCTTACACCAGAATTAAAAAGGTCTGACTCTAAAAAGATCTGCCCATCGGTAATCGAAATAACGTTCGTAGGAATGTACGCTGATACGTCTCCGGCTTGAGTTTCAATAATGGGAAGTGCTGTAAGTGATCCTCCTCCTTTTACCTTGTCTTTTAGAGCGTCTGGAAGATCATTCATTTCTTTAGCAATGTTGTCGTCCGCAATTACTTTTGCTGCACGTTCTAATAAACGAGAGTGTAAATAAAATACATCTCCTGGATAGGCTTCACGTCCTGGAGGTCGGCGAAGTAATAAAGATACCTCACGGTATGCAACTGCTTGCTTAGAAAGATCATCGTAAATAATCAAAGCAGGGCGTCCTGTGTCTCTAAAATATTCTCCAATTGCTGCTCCAGCAAAAGGGGCATATACCTGCATGGGTGCTGGGTCAGAAGCGTTTGCCGCTATAATTGTGGTATAGGCCATTGCTCCCTTATCTTCAAGCGTTTTAGCAATCGCTGCAACGGTAGATGCTTTTTGACCAATGGCAACATAGACACAGTAAACGGGTTCTCCTGCGTCATAAAATTCTTTTTGATTTAGGATTGTATCAATACAAACCGTTGTTTTCCCTGTTTGTCTATCTCCAATCACCAATTCTCTCTGACCACGTCCTACAGGAATCATCGCGTCAATTGACTTAATCCCTGTTTGTAAAGGTTCGTTTACCGGTTGACGAAATATTACTCCAGGTGCTTTACGTTCTAGAGGCATTTCGTAGAGTTCGCCTTCTAAACTTCCCTTACCATCTATGGGGGCACCTAAAGTATTAAGCACACGTCCTACAACTCCCTCGCCTACCTTAATAGAGGCAATGCGTTGGGTTCGTTTTACCGTATCTCCTTCTTTTACCCCTTTGGATGGGCCTAAAAGAACTACTCCCACGTGATCCTCTTCTAGGTTCAGTACCATCCCTTCTAAGCCTTCCTCAAAAGAAACTAACTCTCCATATTGGGCATTTGAAAGGCCAAAGACACGGGCAATTCCGTCTCCTACTTCAAGTACTGTTCCTACCTCATCCATTGATGACGAAGAACTATAGCCGGCCAATTGATTTTTTAGTATTGCTGAAACTTCAGCGGGGTTTACATCTGCCATGATCGTTTATCTTTAGATCGTATTCGTTTTTATTAATGTTGTTTTTAATGCTTTAAGCTGATGCACAACACTAGCATCGTATTGCATATCGCCAATCTTTAAAATAAATCCTCCCATTATAGTAGGGTCAATTTTATTTTCAAGATGAATCTTTTGCTTTGAAAAATCTTTTGCCTTGTCAAGGATTGTTTTTTCAAGTTCAGGGTTTAAAGGAACTGCTGAAGTCACTACTGCTTTTAGCTCGCCTTGCTCTTGAGAGTATAAATCTAGATACTGTTTTCCCGTTTGATGGAGCAGCCCTAAGCGGTTGTTTTCTGCTAATAATAAAAACAATTTTTGGGTGGCTTCACACACTTTTGGAAAAAGAGCCTTAACAACTGCAAGTTTCTGATCTACGGCCAATAAAGGATTTTCCAAAGCTGTTTGCAGTGCCTCGTTTTCTTGAAACAGCGCTTGCAGCTGCCCCATGTCTTTGGCTACTGCATCTGTAACTTGAGTCTCTTTGGCAAAGGCAAATATTGCCTTGGCATAGCGAAGTGCTGCGCGGGTTCCTTTCATTTACTTTAAATCCGTGTCTTGCAAAAGTTGATTGACTAGTTGCATTTGTTTGTCTTTACTCTCCAATTCTTTGTGAAGTACTTTCTCAGCAATGTCAAGTGCTATAGATCCTACCTGCTCTTTGAGTTCGTTTACCGCCGCGCGTTTTTCGTTTTGAATTGCTTCCTGCGCTTGGCTAAGTATTTTCTGGGCTTCTTGCTGGGCTTCTTCTTTTGCAGAATTGATCATTTCTGATCGCATTGTTCGAGCTTCTTTGAGCAATGCTTCTTTTTCAGCACGTGCTTCTTTTAAGATGCGTTGGTTGTCTGACTGCAAGCTTTCCATTTCGGCACGTGCCTCCTTGGCTGCAGCTAGTGCGTCTTTTATAGAAGTCTCCCTTTCATTTACTGCAGTTAATATAGGCTTCCATGCAAACTTTTTCAGCAAGAAAAACAAGCCGATAAAAATTGCAGATTGCCAAAAGAACAAGCCTAATGAAAATTCACTAATTAATTTTTCCATCGTTTAAACTTTGGGTTAAAAGCCCCATGGGCTGCTTGCTATTATACTGCAAATAAAGCAGCAAATCCAATTCCCTCTACAAGGGCTGCAGCAATTAACATTGCTGTTTGAATTTTACCATAAGCATCTGGCTGACGTCCTATTGCCTCCATTGCAGAACCACCGATTCTACCGATACCCATACCTACTCCGATTACAACTAAACCGGCACCTACCATTACTGGAATTTCCATATTCTAAATTTTAAAATTAAACACTCTTTTTTTGACACATTTTTGTGTTTTACGTTAATGATGTTCGTGTTCTTCAGCGGCAAAACCGAAATAAAGAGCAGAAAGCATCGTAAATATATAAGCCTGTAATAGGGCTACTAATAATTCTATAATTGAAATTGCGAAAGCCAAGCCAAAGGATAAAGGACTTCCCAACCAACTCTTAAAAATAAACATTAAACCTATCAAACTCATTAATACAATATGACCTGCTTGCATATTGGCATACAATCGTATTAAAAGCGAAAAAGGTTTGATGAAGATTCCCAATACTTCAATAGGAATCAAAATAATGTATAACGGGATTTTAGCATACCATTTCATAGAAGCTCCAAGGGGGTCAAAAATGTGAAGCCAATAATCTTTGGTTCCCGTAAAATTCGTAATAAAAAAAGTTAATAGTGCTAATCCAAAAGTGACTGCAATATTTCCAGTAACATTTACCCCTAGTGGGGTAAGTCCTAATAGGTTAAGAAACCAAATGAAAAAGAAAACGGTCAACAGAAAATTCATGTACTTCCCGTATTTTTTTTCTCCAATATTTGGTCTGGCAATGTCATCGCGGATATAGAGTATTATTGGTTCGAAGAAGCGTCCTACACCAGAGGGTATTCCTCCTGACTCGGCATAGGATTTAGCCAAACTATAAAAGAGGTAAAACATGAGTGCTGCTATTAAAAGCATACTCGCCACTCCCTTTGTGATTGAAATATCAAGCGGTGCCTTGTTTGTTGCATGATGACTTTCGTCGTAATCAATTGTCCCTAGTGCGTCTGTTTTGTATATCTTTCCGTGATCGAGTTTGTAGTAGTTTTGTCCTACTTTAGCAACGCCTTCACCATGATTTAGTTTTGCAGAAGAGAAAATCTGCAGCCCGTTGTCCCAAAGAATTACCGGAAGGGGAATACTCACATATTTATGTTCTCCTGCGTCATTGGTGTATGAGAACAAACTGAAATCATACGCATCTTCTAAGTGATGCGAGATGTATTCTTTAATTTCTTTTTTTAAATCTCCTGAAGATTCGCTGTCTTTAGCATGAAGTAATAAGGGCGTAAAAAACAACATTGCTGTTAAAGCAATTAAAGCGTTAAATTTTTTAAGCGATGACAGCATAAAGCGCATGTATAAATAGTCTTTTTTTGCGCTGCAAATGTAAGGTTTTAGTATAAAAAAAGAAACAATTGACGGCTTTTTTGAACCTCTTTGTTTTTACTGTTGTCTTTCTATTTTATTTATACTGTTTTTATGTGAATCAAAA
>JALRDC010000054.1 GCA_023262245.1 Flavobacteriaceae bacterium | reverse complement strand
CTTCAAATAAAGAGCTTGATTTTACTTTATACAATGCATTTTCTTGAAAAATAGTTTCTTCATCTGTGTGATAAAAGGCCTTGATCACATCAATTTGTTTTTCTATTTGTTGAACGATTTTTCTGACACGATCCGCATCTGTATTTACAACGATCACAAAACGAAAAACATCTGGTATTTCGGATGCAGAGGTGGAAAAGCTCTCTAGGTTTATATGGCGCTTTAAAAAAATAGCAGAAATTCGGTTGAGTAAACCAATATTGTTTTCTGCATAAACCGAAATAGTATAGTTGATGTTTTTCATCTTATTCTAATCTTATATCAGAGACACTTGATCCTGAGGGTATCATAGGAAACACATTGTCTTCTTTTTCTACACAGATCTCTAAAAAATAAGGTTCTTTAGAAGCCATCATTTCTTTGACTGCAGCATCTAATTCTTCTCTTTTATCAACTCTTTTAGCCTGAATTCGAAAACCTTTGGCTATGGTGACAAAATCTGGGTTCACCATTTCTGTTGAAGCATACCGCTTGTCAAAAAACAACTGTTGCCACTGACGTACCATTCCCAAAAAATCATTGTTTAAAACCACAATTTTTACCGCGACCTGTTGTTGAAATATGGTGCCGAGCTCTTGGATGGTCATTTGGTAGCCTCCATCTCCAATAACGGCAACAACCTCCCGATCTGGAGCACCCATTTTTGCACCGATAGCGGCAGGAAGTGCAAATCCCATAGTTCCTAGTCCTCCTGATGTGACATTACTTTTAGATTGGCTGAATTTAGCATAACGACAGGCCACCATTTGGTGTTGCCCCACGTCTGTCACTATAATTGCGTCATTGTTGGAATATTTATTGATCATCTCAATACTTTCCCCCATTGTAAGACCTTGTTTTTTTGGAAACAAATCAGACTTAATTACTTTGTCGTACTCTATTTTGTCTAAAGCATCAAAACGAGCAATCCACTCAGGGTATGTTTTTGAAGCTATTCTTTTGGTAAGTTCTTTTAAGGAGATTTTACAATCTGAAAGAAGTGCAACATCAACTGTAACATTTTTATTAACCTCGGCAGGGTCTAATTCTAAATGTATGATTTTTGCTTGTTTGGCGTAGGTATTTAAATCACCTGTAACCCGATCATCAAATCGCATTCCAATAGCGATTAACAAATCACATTCATTCGTTAGAATATTAGGTGCGTAATTACCGTGCATACCCACCATTCCTCTATTTGAAGGGTGTTCGGTGGGCAAAGCCGAAAGACCTAAAATTGTCCAAGCTGCAGGGATTCCAGACTTTTCAAGAAATGCTTTGAACTCTTCTTCGGCATTTCCTAAAATAACGCCTTGTCCCCATACAACAAAGGGTTTTTTAGCTTGATCAATCAGGGTTAAAGCCTCCTCCAAACTTTCGTTTGACAGAGCAGGGTAGGGTGCGTAGCTTCGGATACCATTACATTTCTTATAGCTGTAATCAAATTTTTCAAATTGAGCATCTTTTGTGATGTCTATCAATACAGGGCCAGGTCTTCCTGAGCGTGCAATGTAAAATGCTTTAGCTATAATTTCGGGAATTTCGCTGGCCTTGGTAATTTGATAGTTCCATTTGGTAACGGGTGTAGAAATCCCGATGATGTCAGTCTCTTGAAATGCATCTGATCCAAGCAAATGAGAAGCTACCTGACCCGTAATACATACCATAGGGGTTGAGTCAATTTGTGCATCGGCTATTCCTGTCACCAGATTGGTTGCTCCAGGGCCAGACGTGGCCATTGCTACACCTACTTTTCCAGAGGTACGTGCGTAGCCTTGAGCGGCGTGGGTAGCTCCTTGTTCATGTCGTGTAAGGACATGATGCAATCGATCTTGAAATTTGTAAAGCTCATCATATATAGGCATTATTGCCCCCCCAGGATAGCCATAAATCAAATTGGCACCCTCTTCGAGTAAACAACGAACAACAGCTTCTGCACCAGAAATGTGCAAGCTCTTTGCTTTTTTTTGTGTTGCTTTTACTTTTGTATTGGTCTCCATAACTATTAGGAATCAGTAACACAACCTTCAGAGGCTGTTGCTACACTTTTAATGTATTTGTATAACACCCCCTGTTTAAATTTATAAGGAGGTTGAACCCAAGCGGCTTTTCTTCTTTGTATTTCTTCATCACTCAAGGCTACACTTATGGTATTTTGTTCCGCATCAATGGTGATTTCATCTCCATCCTTAACAAGAGCAATAGTCCCTCCTTCTTGTGCTTCTGGCACAATGTGGCCTACAACAAAACCGTGAGTACCTCCAGAAAAGCGTCCGTCTGTGATCAAAGCTACACTCTTACCAAGACCCACACCCATAATGGCTGAAGTGGGTTTAAGCATTTCAGGCATGCCGGGTCCTCCTTTGGGACCTTCGTAACGAATAACAACCACATCTCCTGCTTTTACTTTTCCATCACGAATACCGTCGTTGGCTGCAAATTCACCATCAAAAACACGTGCTGGACCTTGAAACAATAAACCTTCTTTTCCTGTGATCTTTGCTACTGAACCATCCGTTGCTAGGTTTCCTTTTAAGATGCGAATGTGACCTGTTTCCTTTATAGGTTGGTCTAGGGGACGAATAATTTTTTGATCTTTGGCTAATCCAGGAACCTCTGCTAAGTTTTCTGCTAAAGTTTTTCCTGTAACAGTCATGCAATCGCCATGCAACATTCCCTGTTCTAGCATGTATTTTAGTACTGCAGGAACCCCACCTACAGCATGTAAGTCTTTCATTAAATATTTTCCGCTCGGTTTTAAATCGGCTAAAAAGGGAGTGCTGTCACTAATTTTTTGAAAATCATCGATGGTCAACTCAATTTGAGCTGCTTTTGCTATTGCAAGAAAGTGTAAAACAGCATTGGTCGATCCTCCCAAAACGGCAATCAAACGCAGAGCGTTTTCTAAGGATTTTCTGGTTACAATATCTCTAGGTTTGAGGTCTTGATCAATAAGCCTTTTTACGTGAGCACCAAGGGCTAGACATTCCTCTTTTTTGTCTTTACTCACTGCCGGGTTGGATGCGTTATAAGGCAGTGCCATTCCGCAGGCTTCAATAGCAGAAGCCATCGTATTGGCAGTATACATTCCGCCGCAAGCTCCAGCTCCTGGACAAGCGTTGCGAATGACGCTTTTGTATTCTTTCTCATCGATAGTTCCTGCTACTTTTTCTCCCCAAGCTTCGAAAGCTGAAACAACATCCAGTTCTTTATCATTGTGGCAGCCCGCAGCAATAGTTCCTCCATATACCAAAATAGATGGACGGTTTAATCGCAATAATGCCATCAAAGCTCCAGGCATATTTTTATCGCATCCCACAACGGTGACCAAACCATCGTAGGACATGGCTTGAACCACTGTCTCAATGGAATCTGCAATAATGTCTCGAGAGGGTAACGAGAAACGCATTCCCGGAGTACCCATAGAAATTCCATCACTTACACCAATGGTATTGAATATTAAACCTACTAACGATTGTTTATTAATACCTCCTTTTATGTCCTTTGCGAGATCGTTAAGATGCATGTTGCAAGGATTACCTTCGTATCCTGTAGAAGCAATACCAATAAGCGGTTTTTCAAAGTCTTCATCAGTCAAACCGATAGCATGCAACATTGCTTGAGCTGCAGGCTGTGTAGGGTCTTGTGTTACGGCTTGACTGTATTTATTAAGTTTCATGTACTGATTTTGTTTAACGAATGTAACTTTTGTTTAGTACTAATTTGCATCCACGCCAACACCTCTCCTATATTCAAAGTTCAATTTTGATAGTTAAATAATTGATTTTCAGTAACTTTTAAGTGTTTTTTTAATACATTCAAAGCCGAAAAAAAGTATCAAAACTTTTTCCATTATCTTTAACCCAAAAAAAAGAACAAAGTTATGAAATCCTCAATGATTGCTGAACTTAAGGACAGTCAACAGAAGTTTTTTTCTAAACATAAAAATCAGCCCCCAAAAGTTCGTATTCAATACCTTAAAAAATTAAACAAAATTTTAGAAGAAAAAGAAAAAGAGGTTCATGAGGCTCTTTTTCAGGATTTGAAAAAGCCAGAATTTGAATCGTATACCAGCGAATTTTTAATGGTACAAAAAGAAATAAAATCTTTTGTAAAAAATCTTATGGAGTGGGCAGCTCCTAAACGGGTATCTGGCAGTCTCTTGAATTTTCCTTCTCAAGACTTTCTTTTATCGGAGCCTTATGGTACTGTCTTAATGATCTCCCCGTGGAATTATCCCTTTCAACTGGCTATGGTTCCATTAATAGGGGCTGTTGCTGCGGGAAATACAGTCGTCTTAAAACCCTCGGAGTCTGCACCCCAAACCTCTAAAATATTGATAGAAATTCTAGGTACTGTTTTTCCAAAAGAATGGGTAAGCGTGGTGGAAGGAGGTCCTAAAGTTGCTCAGACCTTACTTCAACAACAATGGGATTATATTTTTTATACAGGAAGCACACAGGTTGGTAAAATTGTAGCCAAAGCTGCGGCAGAATTTCTTACTCCCGTTACATTAGAACTCGGAGGTAAAAGCCCGTGTGTTGTTGACGGTACTACTCCACTTCAAAAGACGGCTCGCAGAATTGTATGGGGAAAGTTTTTGAATTGTGGTCAAACGTGTATTGCTCCGGATTATATTCTTGTTAAAAGAGAGCACAAAGAGGCTTTGACTGTAGCTGTTGTAAAAGAAATTGAAAATGCTTTTGGAACAGATGCTAAAAATTCAAAGGACTACGGTCGAATCATTCACAAAAAACATTTTGATAAATTGGAGGCCGATCTGAAAAATCAAAAAGTAATTTATGGAGGACAAAGAGATTCTAAAACGCTATATTTTGGTCCTACAGTAGTAGATAGTCCTTCTATGGAAAGTTCATTAATTCAAGATGAAATTTTTGGTCCCATCCTGCCCATTTTAAGCTATGACACTTTAGAAGATATGGAGGCGGTCTTAACCCAATTAAAAAATCCGTTGGCCTTTTATGTCTTTAGTACAAACAAGCGTTTTATCAATAGACTTATTCGTAACTTTCCCTTTGGAGGTGCGGTTGTAAATGATGCGTTAATTCATTTTACCAATACCAATTTACCTTTTGGCGGGGTTGGAAATAGTGGTCATGGAGCTTATCACGGAAAGTATAGCTTTGATTTAATGAGTCATAAAAAACCCGTCGTAAAGCGTTCCTTTTGGTTTGACTTACCCCAGCGCTATGCTCCTTATCCCAAATCTCTATCCCTACTCAAAAATATTTTAAAACGTTTATAGCTATGAGAGAGAAAACCGTAAGTGAAGCAATACATTTTAGAAGATCTGTTAGGGTTTATGATCCTGAAAAACCCATCGATAGCAAATTGGTTAAAACCTGTATTGAACAAGCCCGTTTGGCTCCTACGAGTAGCAACCTCCAGCTTTGGGAGTTTTATCATATCCAATCGGAAGCACTTTTAAAACAAATTGCTCAAGTTTGTTACAACCAGCCCGCAGCAAAAACGGCTCAAGAATTGGTCATCCCGGTGGTTCGTTTGGATTTGTGGGAAGAGCGCATTCAAGCCAATGTGGATTTTATTAAAGCTGCCAACAAAGGCATGGATGAAAAAAAGATTAAAGGAGCTTTGGATTACTACCAAAAAATTATCCCGCAATTATACCGAGGGACAAAAAAAATTATAGGTTTTCTCCACAGCATCAAAAGCAATTGGGATGGGAGAAAAAAAGTGACCTATCGAGAAGTCAAAGCGGGAGATCTTCGTGTTGTGGGACATAAAAGTACAGCCCTAGCGGCACAAAACTTTATGGTCAGTATGGCTGCTTTTGGCTATGATACCTGCCCTATGGAAGGTTTTGATTCCGTCCGTTTAAAAGCCTTACTCAACCTCCCGAAAAAAGCGGAAATCAGTATGGTCATTGGATGTGGTATCCGAGCTAAAGAAGGACTCTACGGAGAACGTTTCCGCATTCCTTTTGAGGAGGTGTATTTTAGTCTTTAAAAAATATTGCTACCCCATCCACCCTTCGCGATCTAAACTACGATATTGAATGGCTTCGGCAATATGTGAAGACAATACCTCTGAGGAAGCTTCTAAATCAGCAATGGTACGGGCTACTTTTAAGATTCGATCATAAGCACGAGCAGATAGAGAAAGACGTTCCATTGCATTTTTTAACAAGCTTGTAGCCTCTTCATTAAGTTTACAAAATTTCCGAATCTGCCTTGTTCCCATTTGAGCATTGTAATTGATACTTTGATTTTTTTGAAACCGAAGACTTTGCAACTTCCTAGCTTCACTTACCCGCTGTCTGATTGATTCTGAAGATTCTTCTTGTCCTGTTTCAGAAAGTTTTTCAAAAGGAACAGGCTCTACCTCAATATGCATATCAATACGATCTAAAAGAGGTCCTGAGATCTTTCCCATATAACGATGCATATCGGTTACGGAAGGACCCAGTTTGGAATAGGGATCTGTAAAATAACCCGTTGGACTTGGGTTCATGCTCGCTACCAACATAAAGGAAGCGGGATAGGTAACTGTAAACTTGGCGCGAGAAATGGTGACTTCACGATCTTCAAGGGGCTGACGCATGACTTCCAACACACTGCGTTTAAATTCCGGTAATTCGTCTAGAAACAATACGCCATTATGAGCCATAGAAATTTCCCCTGGTTGTGGATAAGCACCACCCCCCACAAGGGCTACATCGCTAATGGTATGATGGGGGGAGCGAAAGGGACGCACACTAATCAACCCCTTGTTTTCTACCTTTCCCATCACAGAGTGAATTTTGGTCGTCTCTAATGCTTCTTGTAAATTCATGGGAGGAAGAATACTTGGAAGACGTTTGGCTAACATCGTTTTCCCAGCGCCTGGGGGACCAATCAATATAATGTTGTGTCCTCCGGCGGCTGCAATTTCCATACAACGTTTGATTCCTTCTTGACCTTTGACATCGGAAAAATCAAATTCAGGAAATTTTAACTGCTTTTGAAATTCTTTTCGGGTATCTACGACTACAGGAGACAGTTTTGTTTTTTGGTTAAAAAAATCAATAACTTCATTTAAATGAGAAACACCATAAACTTCAAGATCTTTTACTATGGCTGCTTCCAAAGCATTTTCTTTAGGAAGTATGAACCCCTTAAAGCCGTCATTCAAAGCTTGTATTGCAATAGGTAAAGCACCTTTGATGGGGCGGATGCTTCCATCCAATGCAAGTTCTCCTATAATAGTGTAGGAGGCAATGTCCGGTGCTGAGATTTGACCCGAGGCCGTTAAAATCCCTAAGGCAAGAGGCAGATCATATGCAGACCCTTCTTTCCTTACATCCGCTGGTGCTAAATTAATGGTAATTTTCTTTCCGGGTAGCTTATATCCTATATTGGATAAGGCTGCTGCAATTCGATAGTTACTTTCTTTGATAGCATTATCTGGAAGGCCTACAAGGTGGTATCCAATCCCAGAACTGATATTTACTTCTATGGTAATACAACTGGCTTCAACTCCAAAAACGGAGGATCCAAAAACGGAAATAAGCATGGCGTTAATTTGGGTTTTCTAAAAATACAGTTTTAAGGGAATTAATAAAAGCTAGAAGATAAAATTTAAAGCCTCGGACTAAAACTTAAAATATTTTGCCTGGGGTTGTTTTTTTAAATTCCCTAGTCCTTGAAGCAACCATTTATGGAAGCTAGTCACATCCGTATATTGTATAGGACTGTTTAACAGTCTGCCCTCAGGAGTCATTTGAACATAAAAAGGTTGGGAGGCAGTATTAAAATTTATCGCTTGGAAGGTGGCCCATTTTTTTCCAATGGTATTGATTTTCTTAATTCTACCGTTGGGATATTGAAAATCAAATTGGGCTGTTTTAGAGAGTGGCTCCCGGTCATCTACATAAAGGGATATCACAACAAAATCATCTCTTAATAAAGGATAAACTTCGGGAGAAGACCAAACATTTTCTTCCATTTTTCTGCAGTTTACACAAGCCCATCCAGTAAAATCTAGTAAAATAGGCTTCTTTGCTACTCGCGCAGCTGCTACACCCGTTTCAAAATCTTTATAACATTCCAGACCAAGGGGACAATCAGAATCCTGAGCTCGCAAACTGTAAAATTCTGGTGGAGGAAAACCACTCAATAATTTTAGCGTATTTTCTTTTGCCAATAAACCGTTAATCAAAAAACTACTAAAAAAAAGCATTCCGATACCTAAGCCTATTCGCGTTTTATTAATTGGAGCTTTTACTTCATTTTTAAAACGATACAGCCCAAAAAGATATAATGTTAAAGCCAATGAAATTAGAATCCAAATTGCAATAAAGGTTTCGCGCTTTAACAATCCCCAATGAGCAACTAAATCTGCATTTGAAAGGAATTTTAATGCCAAAGCCAATTCTAAAAATCCTAAAATCACCTTCACGGTAGTCATCCAACCTCCAGATTTGGGAAGCGCTTTAAGGGTATTGGGGAACAAAGCAAACAGTCCAAAAGGCAAGCCTAAAGATACTCCAAACCCAAGCATCCCTAGGGAAAGTTGTGTAGCGCCCCCCTCAGCGGTAAGTGAGCCTGCAAGTAGCGATCCCAATATTGGTCCCGTACACGAAAAAGAAACTATGGCCAGTGTGACGGCCATAAAAAAGATTCCTACCATCCCATTTAATGTAGAAGCTTTATCTGTTCTATCTCCCCATCGGGCGGGTAAGGTTAATTCATAAAATCCGAAGAAAGAAAATGCAAAAAACACAAAAACAACAAAGAACAAGATGTTTAAAAAGACATTGGTTGCCAGAGTATTTAAAATCTCTGGATTTAGTGAGTCAATAAAATGAAAGGGTAAACTTAAAAGTCCATAAATCAACACAATAAAAAAAGCATAGAGTAAGGCATTAAAAATCCCTTTAGAAGGAGTACTGGCTTGTTTTAAAAAAAAGGAAACTGTAAGCGGAATCATCGGAAAAACACAAGGAGTAAGTAAGGCCAATAATCCTCCAAAAAAACCAAGCAAGAAAATATTTAAAAAGGAGTAGGTCCCCTCTTCCATCTGTGCCTTTTCTAAATAGGCAGTATCTTTTAATTCTAGTTTTAATGCCTTAGAGCGCTTTTGGCTTTCGGGATCCAGTTCCAGAACTCCATTTTGCTCTGTTTCATCCTTAAAAAAGCTAAAGTTTTCTGTTCTAAAAATGCACAATTCGTCATCACAGGCTTGATAATTTACTTCTACCTTTAGTTCTTTGATTAAATCTGGATTGGTTATTTCTATTAGTTGTTTAAAAGTAGCTTCATCATTGAAAAAGGTCAAATCCATTTCAAAAACGGAATCAAATGCTACTATTGACGGGCTTTCTTCTAGCTTTCCAATTTTTTTATAAAAGGATTGTTCCTCAAATATAAATTCGGTAGGAATGGCACCCTCTGGGTCAGAATCCTGTGAGTACAAATGCCACTTGGGAGCAATGGTAGCTTTAAATAAGAGTTGGTAAATATTGTTCTCTCGAGCTTCAATAGAAGTTTCCCAAGTTACAGGCTCTTCGATTTGGGCACTTAGCAAGGTACTCCACAAAAAAAGAATTACCCATTTCTTCATTCTTCTAAACGAATTAATAATTTATCCTTTGTTTGAACTCCTACAGTAAACCTTCGGTCGCAACGCTTTCCTAAAACCCAAACAATAGACTTGCCAGAACACAAAAGCCATTGTTGTTCTTTTTCCACAAGAGAGTACTTTTCGTCCTTAAAGAATTTACTTAGCAATTTTTTTCCTTTCATTCCCGTGGGGTAAAAATAATCGCCTTTTTCATACTTTCTAAGTTGCAAAGGGTTTTTTAATAACTCTTTATCCAAAAAAGCCTCATTGGGATTCCACTGTGATTTGATCTTTTTTGGATTTACTTCCCATGATATAGGAAGGGGGAGTTTCACTTTTCTGGATTCTAAATCAATCCATAGCTCTTCAGTATTCTTCGTTTCAAGTCGGGTTAAAATTAGTTTTGTTCGATCATGAATTAATCGATGTGAAACACTTTCTATCACTTTACCACTGCTTGATTCTAGAAATTTCAATATTTCTTTAGCATGAAATCCATAGGGAACAAACCAATTGTGCAAACAAAAATTTAAATACTTCTGATTTTTTAAAGAGGTAATATCAATTAAGATACGATCTTGTTGTTCTTCAAATACGTTGGATTTGAGTAGGTTTAAATTTTCTTGAAGAAAAGCAGCTGCTTCAGACAAATGCTCTAGCGTAGTTTTAAAATTTGATAAGGCGTTAGGCTTCAGGTTCTCAAGGGGTGTAATTACCTTATGTCGCATTTGATTTCGCAAATATTCAGCGGCTGCATTAGATGCGTCTTCCCTCCACTGTATTTTATTTTTTTGAGCAATGGCTAAGATCTGTTTTCTCGAAAGCATCCGCATGGGCCGATAAAGTTTGTCCTTATTTGATATCCCAAGTAAACCTAAAATTCCCGTTCCCCGAGTTGCATTGATCAAAAAAGTTTCCAACTGATCGTTTAAGTGGTGCCCTGTTACAATTCCATCCATCTTATGTTGTTTCAGTAAAGAATAAAACCACTCATAGCGCAATTCTCTTGCTGCCTCTTGGGTGCTTAATTTATGTTGTTTTTTATAGACTTTGGTTTCAAAAACTTTAGCATAAAACGGAATTTTATTGTGATCACACCATTTTTTTACAAAGTTTAAGTCTTCATTACTATCCTTTCCCCGAAGTTGAAAATTGCAATGAGCTACGGAAAACCGGATTTTTTCTCTCAGGAGTATAAAGGCAAGAACACTACTGTCAAGGCCACCGCTATGTGCCAAAAGTAGCTGCTTGTCTTTAAGTTCATCGAGTTTGAGGTCCCAAATATCCATACCCATTTCTAAATCTACACAAAGTTAAGCATTAGCCTAATATTGCAATTGATTAACAGAAAAGAGTTGATTTTTTTTGTCAAGTAAAAAAATTAATAGAATTTTGTAGAATCATGTTTGATACGACAACATATATTTTCTCTCACACAACGTCTTTACCGTTGCGTTCATTTCGTCGTCGCCCCATGGGGGTGTAACTTTTTTATGGAGTATGGTGTGCCCTTCTCCCTTCTCGATCAAACCAATTACTTTTTTTACATTATTCATTTTAAGACATGAAAATTTTACGCGCAACAGCGAAACACATAATATATGCCAAAGAAATCAGTCTGAATATAGACGAGTCTGCCAAAATAAGAGGAACAGGAATTGCCCGGAGAACCCCAGAATATATTGCAACGAAAATTGAAAACGGGAATGCCGTTATAGCACTTCAAGAAGAGCGCTTTGCTGGATTTTGCTATATCGAAATATGGGGGCACGGAAAGTATGTCGCTCACTCAGGGCTGATTGTGGCTCCGGAATTCAGAGGAGTTGGCTTAGCTAAAAAAATTAAGAAACAAGTTTTTGAACTTTCTTTAAAAAAATATCCGAAGGCCAAGGTTTTTGGAATTACAACGGGGATGCCTGTTATGAAAATAAACTATGAATTGGGATATAAGCCCGTTCATTTTTCTGAGTTAACAGACGATCCCGAATTTTGGAAAGGTTGCCAAACGTGCAAAAATTACGACATCCTCACCCGAACCGAGCGACAAATGTGTCTTTGCACAGGGATGCTTTATGATCCACAACAAAATAAAAATTCAAAAAAATAATTTAAACAGCCTTGAAATGAAACAGAAGAAACTTGTTTTAGCCTATAGCGGAGGATTGGACACCTCTTACTCGCTTAAAAAATTATCCCAAGAACAGTATGAAGTTCATGCTGTGAGTGTAAATACTGGAGGCTTTTCAAATGAAGAAATTAATACTATCGAAAAGAAAGCCTATGAAATGGGGGCTTTTACATTCAAAAACATCAATGCCTTGCAAACGTTTTATGACAAAATTGTAAAGTATTTGATTTTTGGAAATGTCCTTAAAAACAATACCTATCCATTG
>JALRDC010000034.1 GCA_023262245.1 Flavobacteriaceae bacterium | reverse complement strand
TGACACCAAAATAGAAGTTTTCCATTTGTTGTCAAACGAGTTCATTGAAAGAAAGAAGAACGCTGATGCTGCCATCATCGCCATACAACCTACGAAGAAGGTAAACCCTACGTAGTCATCTGTGGCCATCGCTGGCGCTACAGTCATTAAGCTTAGAATTTTTTCCATGATTAAATCAATTATTTATTTTTGTTTAGATAAATTTAAAAAAAATTAAACTTATTTACTTTATTTTTGTTTAATATTTTTCTGTGAAATCATTAACTTCTTCATTTACAATGCCTAAAAAGGTTAATTTTTCTCATTTAATTACATTGATTTGTGCCTTTTTTGTGTTTTTTCTACCAGAAAAATGGCAAAATATCAGTTCAATATTGGGAATATTGACTTTTGGCATCCTACATGGTGCTAATGATCTTAAAATTTTATCTAAAAAAGTGACTCAAAAAAGTAGATTTTTGGAGATCCCTTTTTGGGTTATATATATAGGAGTGGTTTTGCTAGGTATTTTTATCTTTTACTTTATCCCGGGGATCGCACTCCTTACCTTTGTTTTAGTAAGCTGTTATCACTTTGGGGAACAACACTGGCACAACAAATTAGAATTGCAAAAGGGACGTTCCTTTTTCTTTAGTACGTATGGGGCTTTAATTTTTCTAATGCTGTTTAATTTTCATTACACGGAAGTTACCGCGGTAATTTTTCAAATCTCATCAGTTCAAATGCCTTATAATTTCTTTTGGATTTCACTCCTTATAGGTGCATGCATACTTTTAATTTTGACCGGATTCAATTCTAAAACCTACAAGGACTTCCTGGTGGAATGGATGGTGTTGGGTCTGTTGGCGCTTTTGTTTTACAAAGGGACTTTATTGTTTGGTTTTGGATTGTATTTTGTTTTGTGGCACAGTCTTCCTTCGTTAAGCTCACAAGTAAATTATCTCTACGTAAAAGAAACCTCGAAATCTTATAAGGAGTACTTTAAATCTGCTTTTTTCTATTGGATTTTAGCCCTTATAGGATTGATTATATTTTATTTTTTTGGGGTCCTTCCCAAAGATCAATACCTCTCTGTATTTTTCTCTTTTCTTGCCGCTATTACATTCCCTCATGTTGTAGTAATGGGATTGATGTTTGAGTCCCACAAGAACCCATAGTAATTAATTTACAAGCATTGCTTACTTTTGTTTTAAATAACCAAATAAAAAAATAAAATGTTCGATAATCTCAGTAGTAAATTAGACAAAGCCTTTCAAGTTTTAAAAGGTCATGGAAAGATTACAGAGATAAATGTTGCAGAAACTTTAAAAGAAGTAAGAAGGGCATTATTGGACGCAGATGTCAATTTTAAAATTGCGAAAGATTTTACTCTTAGGGTTAAAGAAAAGGCTTTAGGTCAAAAAGTTTTAACCAGTTTACAACCAGGTCAATTAATGATTAAAATCGTTAAAGATGAATTGACCGAGCTAATGGGTTCTGAAGTAGCAGAAGTTAATTTAGAACAAAAACCAGCTATTATTTTAATGTCCGGGCTTCAAGGATCAGGAAAAACGACCTTCTCTGGAAAACTAGCATTACATCTTCAAAAAAAACATAAGAAAAATCCTCTTTTGGTTGCTTGCGATGTTTACCGTCCTGCTGCTATTGATCAGTTAGGGGTTGTTGCAGAGCAAGTAGGTGCTGCTCTTTACGAAGATCGTGAAGAAAAAGATCCAGTAAAGATCGCTAAAGCTGCCTTAGTCAAAGCGAAAGAAGATAAGCATGATGTTGTCATTATAGATACCGCAGGTCGTTTAGCAATTGATGAAGTTTTAATGAACGAAATTAAAGCCATTCATAAAGCAATTGAGCCCTCCGAAACTCTTTTTGTAGTTGATTCAATGACGGGTCAAGATGCGGTAAACACAGCCAAAGCATTTAATGATCTATTAAATTTTGACGGTGTAATTCTCACAAAATTAGATGGGGATACGCGTGGAGGTGCCGCACTTTCAATAAAATCAGTAGTAGACAAACCCATAAAATTTATTGGTACTGGGGAAAAGATGGAGGCTTTGGATGTTTTTTATCCCGATCGTATGGCCGACAGAATTCTTGGTATGGGAGATGTAGTTTCATTGGTTGAGCGGGCACAGGAACAATTTGATGAAGAACAGGCTCGTCGCATTAATAAAAAAATTGCAAAAAATCAATTTGGATACGATGATTTCCTTTCTCAAATACAACAGGTTAAAAAGATGGGAAATATGAAAGACCTGATGGGGATGATCCCTGGAATGGGCAAAATGACAAAAGATATTGAAATTGATGACAATGCTTTTGCTGGAGTTGAAGTCATTATTGGTTCCATGACCCCAAAAGAACGTTCCCAGCCCCAACTTATGAACCACAGCAGAAAAATGCGTATTGCTAAAGGTTCAGGAAAATCTATTCAAGAGGTAAATCAGTTGATCAAACAATTCGAACAAATGAGTAAGATGATGAAGATGATGCAGGGAGGAAAAGGAAGACAAATGATGCAAATGATGCAAAACATGCGCTAAGGAAAACTATGACACTTTTAGACGGAAAACAAACTTCAAAAGAAATAAAGGAAGAAATTAAGACCACAGTAAGTGAGATGAAGGCGCGTGGAGAACGTGTGCCTCATCTGGCGGCAGTTCTCGTAGGGGACGACGGAGCAAGCCTTACCTATGTAGGGAGTAAGGTTCGTTCCTGTGAATATGTGGGTTTCGATTCGACTCTAATTCGGTTGGAAGCAGATATTTCTGAATCCACCTTACTTAAGCAGATCGATCAATTAAATCGAGATGATACGTTGGATGGTTATATTGTTCAACTGCCATTGCCTAAACATATTAATGAGGAAAAAATCCTTTTAGCTATTGATCCTAATAAAGATGTTGATGGGTTTCATCCTGCAAATTTTGGTCGGATGGCACTTGAGTTAGATGCCTTTATTCCTGCAACGCCTTTTGGAATTATGCAACTATTAGAGCGCTATAAAGTACCCACTAGTGGGAAACATTGTGTAGTTGTAGGGCGTAGTCATATTGTAGGGCGCCCCATCAGCATTTTAATGAGTCAAAAAGGAACAGCAGGGAATGCTACTGTTACTGTTGCCCACAGTCGGACAGAGAATCTAGCTGATCTTACCAGACAAGCAGACATTATTGTGATGGCTTTAGGTATTCCTGAATATCTAACTGCCGATATGGTTAAAGAAGGAGTAGTCATTATTGATGTAGGGATTACACGTGTTGCTGACCAAAGTCACCCAAAAGGTTATGTGATTAGAGGTGATGTAGCTTTTGATGAGGTTGCTGAAAAAGCAAGTTTCATTACTCCTGTTCCCGGTGGAGTAGGTCCTATGACCATTGCAATGCTTCTTAAAAATACACTTTTAGCTAGGCAGTGGAACTTAACTTAGGATGTTCTATCGCATTGTAAATTTGTAAAATTACAAGGGCAAAACTCACTCCAGTAAGTATTAAAATCATAGATAAAAACCCTTCTGCTGAAAAAGAAAGGCGAATAAGTATGGTCGCAATGATAAATCCAGTGTTGCGAATTAGTTTACTGTATTCTTCAGTGTAACGAAATGAAATTAACAGAATTACAACATCTGCAAGAATTAGAAGAGTAAAAAACTGATTAAAAAAGAGACTATTAATATTGGTAACCGCTTGTTGAGAAAAAACATCTAAGAACCAATTTCCAAGGGTAGAAATCAACATAACTCCTAAAACCCCGAAAAGGACAACACTAACTGTTTTTTTTGAAGCGATAAATTGGAGTAACTTTGGATCTTCAACAGCTAATTTAGGAAGCCGTTGTTTACTTCGGTTAAACAAAAAGATCAAAAGGAATAAGGATAAAAACCCGAGTAAATCAATCACTAATTCCAAATTGTGTGAACTCTTCATCCAATTTTCAGCAAGATCCATTTGAGGGATGTCTTTAAAAATTTTGCGAATTACGATTAAAGAAATAATTTCAAACTGTTTGGAAACACAAGACGTAAATGATCTCGGCAAATAAAAGAGCAAGAGATAGATTTCGTAGACCAAGATCAATGAAAAAGGAGTGTAAATAGCTGAGATAGGATCATTGAGCAACTCCGGATAAAGGGGCGAAAAAAAGACGATTCCTTGTCCTTTTAAAAAAATGAGTAATAAATGAAAAATAAAGCCAACTGAGGCAAGGATTAAGATAATTTTTTCTATTGCTTTTCGAACATTTTTAGCAAATACAATTTTATAAATAGTGTTGAAGAAAGAGTGAAACGAGTTCATATTTTGGTTGAGAACAATTGATCGATGTGTTTAAAACTTTTGAATTCTAACGCATTACCGGAGGGGTCATAAAAGAACATCGTTAGCTGTTCTCCGGGTAATCCTTCAAAACGAAGGTAAGGTTCAATTTGAAATTCAATGTTTTGGTCGTTCAATTGTTGGCTGAAATCTTGAAATACTTCCCATTCCAAGACTACCCCAAAATGGGGAACGGGAACAGCTTTACCATCTACTTCATTAAAGTGTTTATAGCCTTTGTGATTTTTATCTTCGTGTAAAACAAGCTGATGTCCAAAAAGTGAATAATCAGCCCATTCCTTAGTGAATCGCCCTGGGGTACATCCCAAAACGTCTTCATAAAAACGCTGAGCTGTGGGTAAATCACTCACAGGTATAGCAAGATGGAAAGGTGTTAGCGAAGCCATATGTAAAGGTACACAATTTTAGAAGATAGCTAACAGAAAGTGGTATCTTTGAGGGCATTATGAAGGAAGCATTGCAACAACAAGTCAACGAGGGAACAGCTTTACCGCTTATGGAGGCATTTTACACACTCCAAGGGGAAGGTTATCACAAGGGAAGCGCTGCGTTTTTTATTCGTATTGGAGGTTGTGACGTGGGTTGCCATTGGTGTGATGTAAAAGAAAGCTGGGACGCTACAAAACACCCTCCTACAGAAATCCAGGGAATTGTTGAACAAGCCTGCCAATATTCAAAAACTATTGTCATCACTGGAGGAGAGCCTTTAATGTGGAATATGGAACCCTTAACAAATGCACTGAAATTAAAGGAGATGCAAATTCATATTGAAACCTCTGGTGCATATCCTATTACTGGAAAGTGGGATTGGTTTTGCCTTTCTCCAAAAAAAAACAAGCTTCCAAAAGCTGAAGCCTACCTTAAAGCCGATGAACTAAAAGTCATTGTTTATAATAGAAACGATTTACTTTTTGCTGAAGAACAAGCTCAAGAAGTAAATAAAAACTGTTTGTTATATCTTCAGCCAGAGTGGAGTAACCGAGAAAAAGTAATGCCAATCTTAGTAGACTATGTATTACAAAACCCCAAGTGGAAAGTATCTTTACAAACACATAAATATCTGAATATTCCTTAAGGGTAAATCAAATATTTTTTTCGAAGGCTTTTAAACTGTTCCAACCTAGGATTCCAACTCTTTCGAATTTCTTCTTCGGTAATTCCTTTTTTAATCTGTTTTTGAAGACTACTGTTTCCTGCAATACGATCAAATCCTTTAAGAAAAAAGGTGTCTTTTGAAGGAAAGTTTTGATAAGCGTTGATTAACCATTTAATTTCCAATTGTTTCGGAGGATTAATTTGAGTAAGATTTTCTCCAAAACACAATACTCCTTTTTGTTTTGGATTCTTTGAGCCAAAATTGGGTTGAGGGGTAAAAGAGAAAGAATCTTGAGGAAGTAAAGGATGACCGTAAATTTGAAATTGATGATCGGTTCCCCTTCCTACACTAATAACAGTAGGTTCTAGTAAGCATAAGCTCGGATACAATGCTACGGCTTGGGCATTGGGTAAATTTGGAGAGGGCCTAACAGGTAGTTCATAAGAGCTGTTTCGGGTGTAATTTTTAATGGGGATTATTTTTAAATCGCATTGGATTGCTCCCTCCAGCCATCCTTCTCCATTTATCATCTGTGCATATTCCCCTATTGTCATTCCATAAACAATAGGTACAGGGTGCATCCCAACAAAACTCGTATGTTCTTTTTCTAGAACTGGGCCGTCTACATAATGTAGGTTAGGATTAGGACGGTCTAAGACAATTAAGGAGACGCCATTTTCAGCACAAGCTTCCATGACGTAATGCAAGGTGGAGAGATAGGTGTAAAATCGAGTCCCAACATCCTGCAAATCAAAAAGCAAAACATCAATTCCTTTCAATTGTTCTGGAGTAGGTTTTCTGTTATTTCCATATAGTGAGATGATGGATAAGCCTGTTTTAGGATCTGTTTGGTTTTCAATTTTTTCACCCGCATCCGCGGTGCCTCTAAATCCATGTTCTGGAGCAAAAACACTTTGGATTTTCACATTTTGTTTTAACAAGAAATCAACTAAATGTTGTGTGTCATTTAAGCTTGGTATTAAACTTGCTTGATGTGCAACAACCCCAACATTCTTATCGGTTAATTCAGGAAGGTATAAATAATTTTGAAGTGCTCCAGGAAGTATCGAATTTTGAGCGTTTAAACGCAAAATACCTCCTAAGAGAAGCCAAAATAAAAATGTACTTTTGAGTAAATAATGTCTAAAATTTTTTTTCATTGAATACAGCTTTGTTTTTTGCTCGTAAAATGAGCGGTTCAAAACATTATAAAAATACGGTTTCTGCACGAATAATTAAGATTGCAACCTTAGCAGTTAGTCTGGGTATGGCAGCTATTATTATTGCTTTAGCCACCAGTAAAGGATTGCAAAAAGAAATTCAAAGTAAAACGAGTGTATTTAATGGTCATATTTTAATTACCCTTTTTGAAAATAACGAATCACAGGTGTCTTTAATTCCGTTTTCGGATTCGGAAGAGTTACGTAATCAGATTGCAAATGAAGACAATATTAACAGATATCATCCCATTGCATTAAAAGCGGGGATGTTAAAAACGGAAGCAGATTTTGAGGGCGTATTATTTAAAGGAGTTACCACAGATTTTGATTGGTCAACTCTGGATCCCTTTTTGATTCAAGGGGAATATCCCAATTTATCCAAAGTTTTCAGCAACGAAATATTGATTTCTGAAACTTTAGCAAGACAGTTAGATTTAGAAGTTGGTGATGAGACTCTGGCATTTTTTCAAAATCAACGTAAGGAAAGTTTTCCAAACAGAAGAAAATTTGTAAT
>JALRDC010000023.1 GCA_023262245.1 Flavobacteriaceae bacterium | reverse complement strand
TAAATCAGCAACTCAGGCTCATAGAATAGCCGCTGAATTTGAACGTTTAAACGTGAAAAAATTCATTTCATTCTACTTTCAACTCAAAAAACTCAAAGAGAAAAGATCAGAATATCGCATCAAATATGTGATCAACAAAACCTATCCCAATCTGTCTTCTTATTCGCTACTAGACATCGATTGTTTTATCAATGCGCAGTTTTTAAATCAGGAGCAGTAGTACCAAGAAGTCTAACATAGATCATCAGGGGAAGCATCAGCATCGAAAAAGCGTAAAAAAGATCTTCTACAGGAACTGTTCCTATTCGAATTCCTAAATTTTCATCATTGTCGTACCACACTACAGGCTCACTTAGAAGTGAACCAGTAAGAAGTCCATTAACCATAAAAAACGGTATCAGGATTGCTACAAATGAAGGAAGAAACATTTTTAACTCATGGGGTTGATAGCGCAATGCAAAACTGAATACCAATACAAAGAACAGCGCATTAACAAATGTATACCATCGATCGTAATGAAGTAGTCCGACGACCAATACAAAGAGAAGTAATAAAACGCTCCCTCTGAGGAGTTGTTTATCGGATAGTTTCAAAGGACTCAACCATCCAAAACGGTGTAATTGTATATGTAAAAATAAAGAGGCATAGGGTATACATAGAAAGAAAAACCATTCTTCTACAGGCAAACCAAACAAACCAAAACCTAATGTATAAGAATCACTAAAACCCCATACCTCTTTATGAGCAAAGAAAACATCCCACAAAATGAACAACAAACCACTGATAGCAATCGCTAAAAAGAACTTCCTGTGATTCTTGTAAAATTGAATCTTAGGATGATAGGAGGCCATCAGAGGCACACTTATCGTAGCTAAATTGATCAGTAAGTACAAATAGTTCATTCGAATTTAGGATCTGTAATCTTTAAAATATTTTACTGGCACCCACAACAATCCAAAACACTCCCCTTCTTCTTTTCCCAAGTGTTTGTGGTGTACCTTATGTGCTTTACGAATCGCCTTACCATAGATCGATTCTGTCTTAGAAAACCACTTGAGTCTTCTGTGAATAAACACATCGTGAATTAAAAAATAGGTCATTCCATACGCAAAGATCCCAAGTCCAATAGAAATCCCATAATCAAAATATCCGTACTTCCACAGAGCAATATTGCAAATACTCACCAAAGCATAGAAGATAAAAAAGCGATCGTTCTTCTCGAAAATAGCGTTTTTATCGCGCTGGTGATGATCGCGATGCCAAGACCATAAAAAACCGTGCATGACGTACTTATGAGTCGCCCATGCGGCTCCTTCCATCAATAAAAACACTGCAATCGTTAGTAGTACATAACTCATCATTGAATTTGTTTAAATTGAAAATCCATATAACTTTTTCCCAAGAGCAAAAATTTAACTGCATTGGGCACTCTAATTCTCGAGTGTGTAATTTTTTCAGCAGGTGTTGCCGCTATTTTCTCTAAGAGTTTTAAGTAGTATTTATAGGCCACATACACCCCTAAACGCGCCTCAACCGGCAGTTGAACAATCCCGACATAAGCCTCGTTAAAATCAGCTCTTATTTCATTGATCAAACGCATCTTATCCTCCTCTGAGAGCTGCTCTACAGTTGTATTAGGGAAATAAGACCTTCCTAATTTTTCATAATCTTCCTGTAAATCTCTCAAGAAATTGACCTTTTGAAAAGCAGAACCTAATTTTTCTGCATAGGGTTTTAAGGTCTCAAAAGCATCTTGATCTCCACCCACAAACACCTTTAAACACATTAGACCAACTACATCTGCAGAACCGTATATATAGTTTTCATAAGCAGCCACATCCTTGTAAACACTGATATCTAAATCAGCTTTCATACTGCTCATAAAGGCATCTATATACTCAATATCAATTTGGTATTTATGAACGGTTTCTTGAAACGCATTTAAAACAGGATTTAAACTAATCTTAAAATCCAATGCGCGATAGAGTTGCAACTCAAAATCTTCTATTAATTCTCTTTTATCGTACTGATGAAAGGAATCGACAATTTCATCTACGAGTCTGACAAATCCATATATATTGTAAATGTCTTGACGAATCGCAGGACTCAACAATTTAGTTGCTGAAGAAAAAGAGGTGCTGTATTTTTTGGTAATCGCTACAGCTAACTCTCTAGAAATGTCATCAAAATAAGTTTTCATAAGGAAGCAGCAATTGAATAGTTTCTTTTGGTTTTTTTAAGAGGATGGTATTTAGCCACTAAATCAGCTACTAATTTTCCAGAGATCAAAGAAGGAGGAACTCCAGGTCCTGGAACCGTCAATTGACCTGTAAAGAACATGCCCTCGAGCTTTTTAGATTTGAGCTTAGGTCTGAGTGCAGCTGTTTGAAACAAGGTATTGGCCATTCCGTAGGCATTTCCCTTATAAGAATTGTACTCTTTGACAAAATCACTGATCGTAAATTGTTTCTTAAATACGATAGAATCTCTAATAGAAGTTCCACATTGAGCTTCCAAACGGTCCATCACCTGATCAAAATAGGAGTCAATCATCACTTGATCATCATTCATACCGGGAGCAAGTGGAATTAAAATCACACCAGCTTCTTTTCCTTCAGGAGCAATGGTTTCGTCATTGATTGAAGGGAAACTCGCATAAAATAAAGGATCTTTAGGATAACTTGGACGATCGTAGATAGCCTGTGCGTGTTTTTCAAAATCAGCATCAAAGAACAAAGAATGATGTGTCATATTTGGGATCTTCTTGTCAAACCCTAAATAAAACAAAAGTGATGATGGTGCATAGGTTTTTGAATTCCAATAAGATTTAGAATACTGTCTGTACTGCTCCGGCATCAAGCTTTCTGTATGAGCGTAATCAGCTCCACTGACAACCAGATCAAATGGGATGTATTCTCCATGGACAAAAATACCGTCAACAGTGCCTTCATTTACTGAAATCATATCCACACTAGCATAGAATTTAAAGTCAACTCCAAGACTAATAGCTAACTGAAACATTCCCTGAACAACTGAATACATACCTCCTTTGGGATACCAGGTTCCCATACCGAAATCGGCATAATTCATAAAATTGTAAAAAGAAGGCGTTTTTGAGGCTTTAGCCCCTAAAAAAAGAGCAGGGAATTCCAACACCTTTCGAAGACGGTCATCTTTAAATTGAGAACGAACATCTTTACTTATCGTCGAGGCAAATTGATGTATTTTTTTGATTGTCTTGAGTTTAACTAACTCTGTTAGCGACTCTCCTGGCTTATATACCAGATCGTGAATAGCTATTTCATAGTTCTCTTTAGCTTGTTCGATAAACTTCATGAGTTTGGCACCAGCTCCTTTTTCAATCGCTTCAAATCTTTCGGCAATGGCTTCAAGTGAATCATCTACTGTAAACTTATCATCCGTACCAAAATAAATCTCATAAGCTGGAGCTAATTTTTCCAAGCTGTAAAAATCAGTGGAAGTTTTATCAAAATCAGCAAAGAAGCGTTCAAACACATCAGGCATCCAATACCAAGAAGGCCCCATGTCAAATTTGAATCCCTCTTGAACGAGCTGTTGCGCTCTTCCTCCTATGGTACCATTTTTTTCAAACACAGTAACATC
>JALRDC010000042.1 GCA_023262245.1 Flavobacteriaceae bacterium | reverse complement strand
GCAGGACCTTTTACGGTTTTCATTACTTGTCCAGACTTAGCCATATATTTCCTTTTTTATGTGATTCAACAACTTTTTCAATAAAGAGCATTCCTCTTACTCCGTCGTTCATGGTGGGATATTCACCATCAAAAGCTTTTTCTCCTCTAAGGGCTTTAGCAACTCCTTTGTAGATATTTCCCATAGCATCAAAAATACCCTCTGGATGTCCCCCGGGAAGTTTTGTCCCATCAGCAGCAACATCGGAAACATAGGCGTTTCCTGGTTTAATGATTCTTTTGGGTTGATCATCTGTCATGTGGTAGAGAAAATTAGGATTTTCTTGTTCCCATTTAAAAGCTCCTTTTTTCCCATAAACAGCAACAGTAAGCCCATTTTCCTCTCCTGTAGCAATTTGACTGGCCCTAATTACTCCTTTGACATTTTCTGAAAAACGAATCAATACGGTTCCATCTATATCCAGGGGATTGTCTTCGTAAAGCATATTAAGATCAGAGAGTATGGATTGTACTTCCATACCCGTAAGATATTCTGTCATTTGGAACGCATGTGTTCCGATGTCTCCAATACAGGAACTAATCCCAGCTTTTTTAGGGTCTAACCTCCATACGGTTTTTCTTACTTCGGGATCATGAATGACCGGATTGATCCATCCCTGGTAATATTGAATATCTACTTTTTGAATCGCTCCAAGTTCCCCCGATGCAATCATGTGTTTCATATGACGCACCATTGGGTAGCCTGTGTAAGTATAAGTGACAGCAAAGATTGCTTTGTGTTTTTTTTGAAGTGCTTCAAGCTCTAAAGCTTCACCATAAGAAGTGGTCAAGGGTTTTTCACAGATGACATTGAAACCATTTTCCAGAAGTTTCTTGGCCATGGGAAAGTGTAAAAAATTGGGAGTAAGAATGGAAACGACCTCTATTCGCTCGTCTTTAGGTTTTTTTACTTCCTGATCTACAAAGGTCTCAAAGTCTGTATATACCCTTTCGGTATTTACTCCAATATGCTTCGCAAATTTAAGATTGTCTTCATAGTTAGGGTTGAAAACTCCTCCTACAATTTCATAGCGATCGAACATATGAGAGGCAACACGATGTAGCACTCCGATCAATGAATCTCCACCGCCCCCTAAGACGCCAAGTCTAATTTTACTCATAATGATTAAATTTTTATGGTTTCGTTTTTAAATAAGAATAAAAATAAGGTTAATACCACAAAAGAAAAAATGGCCGGCTGAATCCATATCTCTTTCCATAGATGGGTTGTTTCAGTAACGTATTGGTCGGTTAACCAACCGGCAAAGCGAAAGCCCACAAGCATTCCCACACCATAAGTAGCTAGTGTAATTAGGCCTTGAGCGGTGCTTTTATAGGTCTCACCCGCTTTAAAATCGGTATAAATTTGACCTGATACAAAAAAGAAGTCATAACAAATGCCGTGTAGGATGATTCCGAAAAGTAACATCCAAGTTTGTGACCCGCTGTCTCCATAAGCAAATAAAAGGTATCTGACGCCCCAAGCCATGATCCCTACTATTAAGGCATTTTTAATTCCATACCTCTTGATAAAAATGGGGAGTAAGAGAAGAAAAAGTACTTCAGAAATTTGACCTAAAATCATTTTTGAAGCTGCTGCTTCCATCCCTACTTCGTTTAGAAACTGATTGGCATGTTGGTAATAAAAGGCTAATGGAATACAAATTAATACAGATGCAATAAAGAAAAATAAAAAGCCGCGGTCTTTCAGCATAGCAAGAGCATCCAGGCCTACTATTTCTCTGAGCGATATCGATTGATCTGAACCCAATCTCGGAGGAGTATTGGGTAGAAAAAAACTGTAGAGACCAAGGAAAGCCGAAGCTGTTGCTGCCATATAAAAGGTAAATTTCAAATTTTGAGTGCCCTCCCAGCCTAAATAACCGATGGTTAAACCCGCAACAATCCAACCTACACTTCCAAGAACACGGATAGAAGCAAATTGCTTAGACGGGTCTTTCATTTTATTAAAGGCTACGGAATTTGCTAATGCTAATGTGGGCATATACAACAACATATAAATAAAAATATAGGGGTAAAACCCTTCAAAATTCTCCGCATTACTCACTGTAAAGAGTAATGCGGCACCAACCAGATGTAGTATTCCCAATATTTTTTGTGCTGCAATGTAACGATCTGCAATCAGACCAATAACAAACGGAGCAATTATAGCGCCTATTGATTGGGTTTCATAAGCCTTTGCAAGTTGCCCTCCGCTGGCACTAAACTCCTGAGATAAAAAGGTCCCCATGGTTACAAACCAAGCCCCCCAAATAAAAAATTCAAGAAAAAAAAGAAAGGACAGCTGAAGTCTTATGGAAAGGCGCATCCCTTATAGTTTAGAGGCAGCTTTTTTCAATAAACTTTTTGTTGCTATAATACCTTCTTTTTCCGAGAGACGGCTGCCTTCGTATTCTACTCCAATAAATCCGTAATAGCCTGCTTCTTTTACTATGGAAAGAAGGCGATAATAATCAAGAGTAGTTTCGTCTCCATTTTCGTCAAAATCATAGGATTTTGCACTTACTCCAAAGGCTTTAGGCATCATTTCTGTAACTCCTTTGTAAGGATCGTAAAATTCTTTACAGCTTCCGTCTGACAAAGAACCATAACCTTCTTCTGCAATGCAGAAGTTTCCAAAATCGGGAAGTGTGCCACAATTCGCTTTGTTGGTTCGAGTAATGGCCTGCATTAAATAAGGCACATTAGAGGTTATACGTCCGTGATTTTCTACAATGACATTAATATTGAGTTCTGATGCGTAGTCACTGAGTTCAGATAAACTCATTATGGAATTAGAAATCCATTTTTGGGGATCTTTTTCTCCATATAAGTTCAGGCGTACAGAAGAACAACCCATTTCATGAGCTGCTTTAATCCACATTTTATGATTATTTACAGCAGTATTTCGCTCCGCATCATCAGAGCTGGCCAAATTTCCTTCTCCATCAATCATGATAAGAACATTTCGCATTCCATGCTGAGCTGCCAAGCGATTATTTTTTTCTACAAATGAAGCTAGGGCTGCTTGTTTGTCAGAATTTTTCATTACATCAGGGTACAATTGGTTTACATATTCCAAACCTTTAAACCCAAGATCTTTAGCAATACTAGCAAATTCATAGGGGGAAACGCCTTGTTCACCAAAGGTTCTGTGAAGAGACCACTGGGCTAATGAAAATTCAAAAAATAAATTATTAGATTCTGTTGTTTTTTTACTTTCGTTTTTACAAGAAATAGTTCCAAATAAAAGCGATAAGATTAAAGTTGTTTTGATAATGGGGGCTAAGAAATTAGGTTTCATAAAAAAATTGTTTAGAACAAATGCTGATTAAAATTTAAATTTAGACAAATTATTAAGATAGGAGAAGAAAATACATATATTTGAGGAACCTCAAATCAAAAACACTAAACAAATTAACAAATGGAAACTAAATATGATGCAATTGTTGTTGGAACTGGAGTAAGCGGTGGCTGGGCAGCAAAAGAATTATGTGAAAAAGGGTTAAAGACCTTAGTGCTTGAACGCGGACGCATGATCAAACACATAGAAGATTACCCCACCATGAACAATGATCCATGGGATTATAAAACTGGGGAAGTCATTACCAACGAAACCAAACGTGTTCAACCAAAACAAAGTAGAACAGGATATACAACAGCCGAATCAAGCAAACATTTTTTTGTTAACGACCATGAACATCCCTATAATGAAACCCAACGATTTGATTGGATGCGAGGATATCATGTAGGAGGAAGATCCATCACATGGGGGAGACAATCCTACCGTCTTACTGATTTTGATTTTGAAGCAAATTTAAAAGATGGAATTGCTGTAGACTGGCCAATTAGGTATAAAGATCTTGCTGCGTGGTATGACTATGTAGAAGGATATATTGGCGTGAGTGGTCAGAATGTTGGCCTTCCGCAATTTCCTGATGGGAATTACCTAAAACCCATGGAACTGAATTGCGTTGAAGACCATCTTCAAGAATCAATAAGTAAAAACTACCAAGACAGAATCCTTACTATTGGGAGAACGGCAATAATAACTGAAGGGACCAAACCCGGCCTGGGAAGAATGACTTGTCAGTATAGAAGTAGGTGTATAAGGGGCTGTCCTTTTGGAGCTTATTTTAGTAGTAATTCTTCTACACTGCCTGCTGCAGAAAATACGGGGAACATGACCTTAAGAACAAACTCTTTAGTTCATGAAGTCCTGTACGATGCAGATAAAAAAAGAGCAACTGGTGTTCGAGTTATTGATACTGAAACTAAAGAAGTTTTTGAATTTAGTGCCAAAGTAATTTTCCTTTGCGCCTCAGCGGTACCTTCCACTTCAATATTGATGCAATCTAAATCTGAAGCTTTTCCAAATGGTATGGGAAATACATCAGACCAGTTAGGAAGAAATATTATGGATCATCACTTAGGTGTAGGAGCTTCAGCTACAACAGATGATTTCAAAGACAAATATTATTTTGGAAGAAGAAACAATGGTATTTACATTCCTCGTTTTAGAAATATAGGAGGTAAAACCGATCAAAAGGATTTTCTCCGCGGATACGGTTATCAAGGAGGGGGCTCCAGAAGGAGCTGGACATCTAAAGTTGCCGAACTGGGATACGGAGCACAATTTAAAGAAGAGGTCTTAAAACCAGGAAGCTGGAGTATCGGTCTGGGAGGCTTTGGCGAAGTCCTTCCTTATGAAGACAACCGAATGACTTTAGACTACAATAAATTAGACCAGTGGGGCCTACCTACAGTAACATTTGATGCCAGTCTAAAAGAAAATGAATTTAATATGCGTAAGGACATGCAGCAACAAGCGGTTGAAATGCTAGAAAATGCAGGTTTTAAAAACGTTCAAGGTTACGATGGAGACTACGCTCTGGGTCTTGGAATCCATGAAATGGGTACTGCCAGAATGGGTCACGATCCGAAAACTTCGGTATTGAATAAACACAACCAAATTCACGAAGTACCTAATGTTTTTGTTACGGATGGATCAGCAATGACTTCAGCAAGTAATGTAAATCCTTCCTTGACTTATATGGCAATGACAGCTCGTGCTGCTAATCATGCTGTAGAAGAATTGAAAAAAATGAATCTATAATAACAACGGAAATGGATAGAAGAAAAGCCTTAAAAAATATTGGGACTGGAATTGGAGCAATTGCAGTAACCCCAACGGTGGTAAGTTTGTTTCAAAGCTGCCAAACAGCAGCAGGCTATACCCCTGTATTTTTCAGTGCTGATGACTTTAATAGGGTCGCTCAGCTTATGGAATTGATTATACCCGGTACAGAAATCCCCGGTGCGATTGAATTAAAACTTCCGGAATTTGCAGATGCGTATATCAAAGCAGTCTGGAGTGAAGAAGATCAAAGTAAACTTTCAAAGGGGTGGACAGCATTTCTAAATGCAACATCACAAGCTACAGGAAAGGATACTGCACAGCTGGAAAATGCAGATTGGGATGCTCAGCTTGCAAAATATCTCAAGCCAGGAAATGATATTCCAGCTTCTGAAACTGCTGCTGCTGATTTTGCTGTACAATTACGAGACCTTACGGTCAATGCCTTTAAAACCAATGAATTTATTGGTGAAAATGTACTAGCTTATGCTCCTATACCTGGAGACTATAAGGGCTGCGTAGATTTAATAGAAACTACAGGAGGTAAGGCCTGGTCTTTATAAAGTTCGTAAATATTCAGCAACAGAGCGTGCTTCTTCTTCAGATAGATTCTGATTGAGCATCATTACGTTGTTATATTTTTTAAGCAAGGCTTTAGCAATAGGGTCTTGCTTCAACATTTCCGTCGGGTTTAATAGTAAATTGATGACCCATTCAGGACTTCTTCTTTCGTAAATGCCTTTCATTGAGGGACCAATTAACTTTCTATCGGGTAAATGACAAGCCATGCATTTTTGTTTAAAAGTGGCTTCCCCTTGACTCGCCATTGCTTGATTAATTTCATTATCAAAGACCAGTGATTTTATTGGACCAATTCCCTTATTATCCATATCAATGGGAACTTCGGTTACCTCCGCAGCACCTTCCTTTTTTTCTTCTTTTTGTGTTCTGTTGTACTCAAATCCTTTTTTCTTATCCGATTTAGGGCCACAACCAACTAAAAAGGTAAGACTTATCAACACAAATATTTTTTTCATGAAATTAAATTTTGTTAAAAATAGAAAAAGAATAGTTTTATAAAAAATTGATTCTATGTTTTTAAAAGAATTTGAAATACGTTGGAATGACTTGGACGCTAACAGGCATCTTGCAAATGTTACTTACTTGAGCTATGCCAGTGAAACACGAATGGCTTTTCTTCAACAAATGGGGATGTCTCATGCAAATTTGCACAAGCTCGCGATAGGCCCTATTGTATTTAACGAACAACTCTTTTACTTCAAAGAAGTACTTCCTGATGATCGAATTCGAGTTTCTTTTGAATTAGCAGCGATGAGTAAAGAAGGGACTTTCTTTGAGTTTGAGCACAATTACTTCAATAATGCTGGTGAGAATGTAGCGCGTTGTGAAATGATGGGAGGATGGATGAATTTGAAAACGCGTAAATTAACTTCCTTACCCAAAGAAATGTTGAATCAATTTGAAGCTTCCTATAAAACGGAAAGCTATAAAGAAATAACCTCTGAAGATACTAGGAGGTGGAATAAGACTCCTAAAAATTTAAACAAATAAAAACCCGATTATGATACATAAATTCCTTTTTTCAGTTTTTTTGCTAGCATCATGTCTTACGTTTGCGCAAGAAGATCTACTTATCGATAAAAAATATACTAAAGCAGTTTCGAGGCTAGTTAAAAACAAAAAGGTCAAAGCGGCTTTTGAAACCATAGAAAAGCTAGACCCTAAAACGCTAGAACGACATATAAAACTTACAGAAATAGAAGCACCTCCGTTTAAGGAAGAAAAACGAGCAGCCGTATTTGCGGATTATTTTAGAATCCTCGGTATGGACTCGGTTTGGATTGATACCGAAGGGAATGTTCTGGGATTTTTAAAAGGCAGTAGTGGGGAGCGTACGGTTGCATTAGACGCTCATTTAGACACTGTTTTTCCGGAAGGCACTGACGTAAAAGTTAAAATTAAAAA
>JALRDC010000140.1 GCA_023262245.1 Flavobacteriaceae bacterium | reverse complement strand
AAGTTACTGTTTTTGCTCATCAAGCGGATGCAAATCAACCTAATGATTTAACGATTGGAAAGGGAGATGTATTATTTGCTTCAGATCCAAATTGGGCAGAAAGCACGGGGAATATCTGGAGAGTTGATGCTGAAGGTTTTGTCCTTTTAGAAGATCAAATGGGAACGACTAACGGGATAGAAATAAGTCCTGATCAAAAGACATTATATGTAAATGAAAGTGTCCAACGAAAGGTGTGGGCTTACGATATTACTCCTTCAAAAAAATTAACAAACAAGCGATTATTGATTTCTTTTGAGGATTTTGGAATGGATGGAATGCGTTGCGACAGTAAAGGAAATTTATATATAACTCGTTACGGAAAAGGGACTGTTGTAAAGGTAAGCCCAAGTGGTGAAATCGTTCAAGAGATTCAACTTAAGGGTAAAAAGCCTTCCAATATTGCTTTTGGAGGTAAAAATGGAACTACCGCCTATGTTACTTTACAAGACCGATCTTATATAGAAACTTTTGAGGTTTCAGATCCCGGACAAAGTTTTGTACGCTTCAATTCAAAAAAGGGGGCTTTTTAAAGGGTCTTTGTCATAAAAGTCTTAAAAGGGAAGCTTTATTATTGATAGAATCGGACGTAATCAATTTCCATTACATCTTGACTAAAGTCACTGGGAATGGTTCCTCCTAGTGTTCCACCCATTGCAATATTCAATATAAGATAATGAGGATTATCAAAGGGTACATTGGCACTATTTGTAAGTTGGGAAAGCAGCTTGTTGTCCACATAAATTTTTATTGAGGCAGCTGTCCAAACTAAGGAATAGACATGAAAATTTTCAGTCACATCCGAGATTCCTAAGGATGAGATGGTTTTTGTTAAACTGTACGAAGCGTAATCTCCAGAACTTGTATCTGCCCAGTGAAAGGTACCTAGAAGCTTATTCTTTTCTGAGCCATTTTGTTCTACGATGTCAATTTCTCCACAGTCTGGCCATCCTACATTCCCATCACTTGTTCCATGAAAATTTCCCCGTTCTCCTACATTGGTTCCAAGGGTCCAAATTGCCGGCCAGGTTCCCCCCGATGCAGGCATTTTTGCGCGAACATCAATTCTCCCATAGGCAATATCAAATTTTGAATTTAAGCGTGCCGAAGTATAAGCCTTCCTACTCCCTTCAAAGGTATAGCCTTCTCGTTTGGCAATAATTTTTAAAGTTCCTTCGCTAACATAGGAATTGTCGGTTCGAGCTGTATAATGTTGTTTTTCATTGTTTGCCCAACCTCCTCCAAAAAGAGGAATGTATTGATGATGCCACTTGCTATCTAAAGGACTTCCTTCATAATTAAATTCATCATTCCAAACCAATTCATAGCCCGTGTGTATTGTTGTTTCTTCACTAGTATCGATTAAACTAGGGTCAAAATTTGGACTCGAATCTCCACTTGCAGAGGTGATTTCTATCTCTATGGTTTCATAGTTGTATGAAGTATATTCTGCATCGAAAAAGGCCCATATGCCCACCGTGTAGGTGCCCTTATTTCCATAGGTGTAGTCAATTACACCAGAAGCGTTTTCAAAGACGGCATTGGTGCCAAAAGAGAACCGATAAACTACTGCTTGCTCTGCTTTGGCTTGAATATTTACAAGACCATTTTCACCTAAACTGAAATCGATTTCAAGTTCGCCATTACTATCTCCGCTACAATAGATTACACTAAAGAACAGAAAAGAGGCAAAGAAGGATTTAACAAATTTTATCACGTTTCGAAATTAAAAAAACTATCCCACCTAGGTGGGATAGTTTAAATAAAATTAGATTGTTAGTTATCTAGATTATTCTTGAGCTGCGTGATAAGAAGTAATTACAATATTACTTAGATTCACACTAGCATCTTGAGTTACAAGGTACAGAAGATGAGAAGCATAAGTATTTGCTGCATCTTGAGGATCAATATCTACTGAATATTCAGCAGCATCCGTTCCTGTTACCGTAACATTTGCTGTAGCAAAGTTTGGTTCTGTATCTGCTGCTCCATTACCTTCTGCATCAAAACCTAAACGCTCAAATTTAAAGTTGACATCAACATCAGTTCCTTCTGTAGAAGCGGTAAAGGTGATTTTCCCACCAAATGGGAAAGAAAGCACCGAGGGAGTCAAGTCAGCGAAACCAGCCCAACCTTCTGCTGAAGAGGGGAAGTTAAATGTTCCTGCTGCAACAGTAGCACCTCCAAAGGCTCCAGTATACGTATTAGAGTATTTATTTCCTGAAGTTGCAGTTCCTCCAAAGAAGAATAAATTGTCAAAATAGACCGTACCGTTTCCTTCAACTTTCATTTGGAATACCTGAGATAAATCAACAACTTCACTAAAACTACTCAAGTCGACAATGATTCTGTTCCACTGGCCTAAATTTGTTAGGTCTAAGTCTATAGAAGTTTCTTCTGCAGCATCATCTGCATCATCACCATCAGGACTGATTAAGAAGAACTTTAAGACTGTAGCATCTCCAGTAAAGTAGTCCAGGTGTAATTTAGTTTTTGCAGAAAGATCTAAAGGAGTTTCTATTGTTGTTCCTTGATAGTTGAGGTTCTCATATTTGAGTACGGTGTTTTCCGCTATAGTTTCTTCAGTTACAACCGTACTTTGACCCCAATTAGGATTTAAGTCAAGCCCTTCGACTGCTGTATAGGCATCACTGAAAATAGAAATTACTTCCTCTGCACTGTAAAGAGGCACATCGGGAGCGTCTGTTGGACCAGCGGCAACGATTACTTCTACAGGAGTAGCAAAGTCAAAGTTGTCAACGTAATAGCTTACTTCAGCTTCGTTGGTTAAACCGTAACCCAAAATCATAGTAATGGTATTATAGTTGCCGTCTCTACCTTCTAATTCAGGAATATTAAAGACTAGTGTTTCCCATCCTGTTCCAGTAGTCACTGCAAATAAATCTCCAGTCGATTTCTTTCCTTCCGTACCATTGGGTAATTCATCTTCTAGTTTTAAAAGAACGTTATGACCAGGAGCCGGAGAATAGAACTGTACAGAGATGGCTTCTTTTCCTGCTGGGAAATTGATTTTTTCTTCAAGCATGAAATAAAACCCTGCCCAAGATTGAACACCAACAGGTTCAGTAACTTTAATAACTCTACTAGAGTTATTAACGCTGTTAGTTCCAGGGTTTTCAGAATAAGCAACTGTTAGATTGGTTTGGTCAACACCTCCAAAGCGACTCCAGTTTCCTGTACTTCTGTCATCTGGCTGTCTGTCTTCTTCATTAAAACTAGGACCGTCTTCTTCGAAAGTTACAGTCCCGTCATTTAAGTTAGGATTGATCCCTTCAACAAATTCTGGAGTAGTAACTTCAGCTTCTGGTTCAGGAATTTCAATTGTAATGGTTGGAGCTTCTTCCGTTTCGTCTTTACTACATGAAATAACTGCAGTAAGAATAAATGCAAAAAGCAAATAGAATTTAGTTTTCATTTTTTTCTGGTTTTTTTGTTAATTGATTTAATGTTAGTTGTATCCGTCATTTTGAGGGTAGCTAGCACCCAGTAAATCCAATACTCCCTGAGGAATGGGTAGGTTAACCATATGGGGTTTATAAACCTCTAAAGGATTTACATGGTTTCTTGAATAGTATTCATTAAGTAAATCGGAATTCATATGATCCATCAAATAATCATATAAAATTCCTCTTCTCTTAAGGCTATACCATCGTTGTCCTTCAAAGGCAAGCTCTCGGGCTCTTTCTTCAAAAATAGTTTCTAGGGAAATCGAAGCTGCGGGGTTTATTCCGGCTCTTTGTCGAATTGCATTTAAATATTGAAGAGCAGTTGCTGTATTTCCCAATTCAAGATGTGCTTCAGCACCAATAAGATAGGTTTCCGCCAAACGATAGACCATGATGTTTTTAAAGTGCATACGATCTGTGGGATCCACCATATCATCTAAAAACTTAAGTACTCCGGGACTTTGTCTTTTAAAGTAAAAGAAGAAATCATCGTCTTGAGCGGAGTTTTTATAAAGATCTAGTGGGTCTCCAATTTTTTTCCCAGCAGGAAGTGTTTTTTCATCGTTGTATAGATACTCAAAAATGTAATAATTCCCGATCCGTTGGTCGTTAGGATTCTCATTGAGTAAGTTTACTGCATAGGGATTGAGCGTAATGAACCCGAAGCCATCTCCACCATTTTCTAGGGACTGAACCATACCAGGAACCGCAGAATAATGAGCTACAGATTGCCAATTCATTTGATGCCAGGCACCACCCCCCACAGCATTTTTCTTAAAATTAATAGCAAAAAGCGTCTCGGAATGTTCTAATTCCCCTCCAAATACCTGGGAAATAGCTACTAATGCGTGAGGACTATTTTGGATTAGATTGTCAACAATTTCAGCGGCTTTGGAAAAGTTGTTATCCCACATTTCTACTTTGGCGCGAACATGATCAACCGCTGCTTTAGTCCACCTTCCAAATTGATCGTTTGTGTAAGAGAGTTGATCACTTGCAAATTGCAAATCCTCTCTTATAAAGGCAAAAATCTCTTCTTTAGAGGATTTGTCTTGAGGTCGGTCAAAGGCTGTTTCAGGATTTGTAGGTTCTGTTTTGAGATAGATGTTTTTAAACAATCTATATAAGGTAAAATAAGCATGGGCTCTAAACATTCTTGCCTCAGCGATATTTTTTAATAATTCGGAATCATTATTTCCGTTTTCGATCAGACTTGATCCACCTAAAATGATGTTGTTCGTAATATCAATTATTCTGTAATTGTGTGCCCAAAAATATCCAAAAGCAGCTTCAGTTCCGTAATCACCATCAATTCCACAACCCCAAAAACAATTGCTAAACAAGGAAATTTCACCATCAACCCCAGCAGAGATATCACTTTTGGCTTGAAGAATTAATGGGATGGCACCATTAAACCAGTCTCTTTGATAGGGTTCCCGGTTTAAAGCATAAAGTCCTACAACAGCATTGGCAATACCTTCAGAACTAGAGTAAAGGAAATCTACAGAGTTATTAGATAACAGTTCGTCCTTTAAAAAACCATCTTGATAACAGGAAGTTGAAAACCCCAAGGCGATGATCAAAAATAAGTACTTAATTTTTTTCATTTATAAGGTTTTAAAACGTTAGTTTGATTCCTAAAGTCATATTCAATGTTTCAGGGAAGACACCTGCTCTTAAATCTTGTTCAGGAGAATAGGATAAGAAATCTGTAAAGGTTAAAAGATTAGTTCCCGTAAAATAGAGTCTTCCTGACTTGGTCTTAAAGAGTTGGTTTAATGTATCTCCAAAATTATATCCTACAGTCAAAGTTCTTAGACGTTGATAAGAGGCATCTTGAGCTGCAAAAGAATTGAGATATTTTAACCATGCAGCACTAGCATTGGCAGCAGGCCAGACCGTTGACGGAGACGCTGCAGTATAATAAGGAACTACGGGACCGTTTATGGAGGACTTCCAATACTCTCCATTTGAAAGAACAGAGTTGATTCGAGTGACTCCCTGAACGAAATACCAATCCATAAATAAATCAAAATTCTTTATACGCAAACTAGCGTTTATAGAACCATACCAATCAGGATCAGCGTTAATAAAGATGTTGTCATTGATGTCGATTAATCCATCTTGATTTTGATCGATTACACGAATGTGTCCGGGTTTTGCACCAACGCGAGGAGTGATAGGGCTCCCCTCTAAAAAGTCTGCCTCTTGGTAAATTCCTGCGTATTCTGGCATCCAGAGACTGTTAATGGATTGTCCAATGGAAAGTCTCCTTCCCGAAGTATCGGTTATATCTATAAAGTATGAGGCTCCAGTTTCTGGATCAATTTGTGTTTCTCCAGTAAGAGCAATGACTTCATTTTGATTTGTTGACCAGATAAGGCCTAAATCAAAGTTTACGTTATTATTGCTAATGATACTGTTGTTTAAGGTGAACTCAAAACCAGTATTTTGTAGTTCTCCTACATTGAATCTTGTAATTGTATAACCAGAGGAAGAGGCAAGCTGACGATCCAATAACAGATCTGTTGTGTTGGATTTATAATATTCTACCGTACCCCTGACTCTATTGGAAAGTAAACCAAAATCTACACCTCCATTTAAAGTAGTGGTAGTTTCCCATTGTAGGTTTGGGTTTCTTAATCTTGAAGAAGCTGTAGAACCACTTACTGTGGTATCTCCAAAGGTGTATGGATTGTAATCCGCAACACCAAGAGACTCTAGTGGATTGATTCCTTGATTCCCTGTTGAACCATAGCTAAGACGGATTTTCAATTGGTCAATACTGTCAATATTTAAATCTTGATCTAATTTATAGGCTGCTGAGAGAGCAGGAAACATTCCCCATTTGTTATTTTCCGAAAAGACAGATGCTCCGTCCGCTCGGGTGGTCATTTCAAGTAGGTATTTGTCTTGGAATGAATAGCGAACTCTTCCCATGAAAGAAAGGACCCTTCTTCTCCACACATCTCGAGAATTACTTAACAAGTTGGAGGCAAGGCCATTATATCCCAGGGCATCATTAACAAAGTCTGATTTGTCAAGCTGGTTGTATTTAAAATTTTGTTCGTCGTAAGAATGGACCCCTGTAAAATCTAAATTATGAGTATCATTATTGAGGATTTCGTAATTGAGAATGTGTTCAACAAGCAACTGTTTATATTGGGTATCAATTAAAACACCAACACCGTTATTGCCTTCATCTCCTGCAGAGTGAAGAGAGGACCTGTAAGTTCCTTGATCGGTATTTCGATTTCTGTAAAAAGTTTTTAATGAATAGGTAAGTTGAGGGAGGATTTCGTAATTAAAACGTAAACTGATATCCGTTAAATTAGTTTCCGTTTCATCTACAGATTCTCTCTGATCCCAAAGGGGATTAATAGCAGAGGCATTTTCTTGACCAAAATAATACTTGACTAAATCGCCGTTGTCATCAAATGGTTTTGCAATAGGACTTAGATTGGCTAAAAAGAGGCCTCCAGTTTCTCTACTTTGGTCAGCATTTTGGATATTGATGATTCCCTCCATATTGAGTTTATCCGTGAGCTGATGACTGTAATTTAATTTGAATTGAAGCCTGTCAAAACCAGAATTGGGGATGATCCCGTCTTGGGTAAAATAATTTAAACTTGAATAAACAGTAGATTTTTCAGTTCCAGAAGAATAGCTTAAAGAGTGACTAGTGAGTAATGCGTCATTAAGCGCAAGGTCTTCCCAGTTAACAATATTGTCGTTGTATATTAAATCCAATTCAAACTCGTTCCATACAAAACGAAGAGGCGGATTCTCCATTCCCAAGCGAGCTTTCCAAGCATCCGTTCTAAATTGATAGAAACCCTGTCCATCATAAATGTCAAAATTTCTAGTAAGCGTTTGGGTAGTTACAAAACCAGAATAGTTGAATGAGCTATAGCCCTCCTGTGCTTTTTTAGTAGTAATTAAAATTACCCCATTGGAAGCACGCGCTCCATAAATAGATGTGGAAGCCGCGTCTTTTAAAATTTCAATACTTTGAATGTCTTCTGGAGCAATATCATTTAAATTATCAAAAGGAAGTCCATCAACAATGATCAGGGGATTGTTTCCTCCAGCAACAGAGACATTCCCTCGAATGACAATATTAGAGTTTCCTCCGGGACGGGCATCGCCTAAGTTAACCTGAACACCTGCAGCCCTTCCTCTGAGAAGTTCGGAAACATTGGTTGTTGGATTTTGAGTTGCTTTGTCTACATTAACCGTTGCAACAGAGCCTACAATATTACTTCGTTTTTGAGATCCATAACCCACCACGACAATTTCATCCAACTCATTATTAGGAATAAGATTTATATCTAAGACCTTGTCTTGGTCAACAATTATTACCTCAGTTTGATACCCCAGAGAGCTAAATGATAAGGAAGCTCCGCTTGGAGCATTTATGGTAAAATTACCGTCAAAATCAGAGAGAGTTCCCTGTGTGGTGCCTAAAATAACAATTGTAGCACCAGGGAGTGGTTCTTTAGTTTCGTTATCCCGAATAATACCTGTAATAGATAGGTCTTGGCTAAGAAGAAGTGTTGGGAAAAAGAAAATAAAAATAATATAGTAAAAAATCTTCGTCATCGCTCTCTCTACATAAGTTTGCAATTATACGTTAATTTTTTTAAAAAACAGAGAATTGAAGAAAATTTCGAATCTTTTCTATCATTAGTTAAACAACTTGTAAGGTATTTGAAAGAGTTATCATTGTAAGGATTTGATTTTTTAAAACCAATAATAGAAAAGGCTTACAGCAGCCTTGTGGATTTTAAACAGAAAAGAAAGGTATTTTTTAGGTATAAATCCACGAGTTAAATTAGTACCATTCAAAACCGAACCTTGATTTTCGATTTAGGGTAATTACCCGTCAAAAAAAGTCAAAATTAATCTCTATATTGAAATATCGTAAATGATTATTTTATGGAATGGTATATGAAAAACAGATGGTGGATTTGGACGGTTACAGGCATATATCTTGCCTACAGAATTGCCACAGGTTTTTATTATAGCTAAAAACAAGCGTTTGAACAAATGCCTGTTCAAACGCTTTTCATGGGCTGTTTTTTAATTAGTTTTCCTCTGGAATTCCTTTGGCAGCTGCTTTTGGAGACCAATGGGAATGTAAAATTTTCCATCCCATATTTGTTGCAACCCAAAACTGAGAAGCTCTTGTAGAATAGGGAACTTCATCCCCGCTTTCGTCAAAACGCACGATTCCTTCTGTATCAAAAGCAATAGCAATGCTTTTGGCATCAGGAGCAATAAAAACTTGATGATTTGACATATCAAATTTAGCAAAAGACCAACCCAATCCAGAATTCGTTATTTGCTCTTCGGTTTGAACAACCAGTGGAGTGCCGTTGGAATTAAAAATGGTTGATGGCATGTCATCAGACATATAAGCCTTTGCTTTTGGGTAATCGTTATTGATATATGCAGTTTGGAATGCTATGGAAGCTTGTACTATTTCAGTTTTAAGTTGTTCTAAATCTACAGGCTGTGAGGGCTGAGGTTCGGCACAAGAAATCACAAAAAAAAGAACTATTAAAAAGGATAATGGTTTCATAGTTATAAAATTTAAAAGTTTAGTGTTATTAATAAGTGTAGTTTATTTTTTTAAAAAAAATTCATAGTCCATCTCTGACTCTATTTTTTTTAAAGCTCGGGAGATTACTTCTCTAGAAGTTCCCAAGTCTTTTGAAATTTGGAGGTGCGTTTTGCTAACAACAATTTTTCCAGATTTATTTAAATACTTTTTCAAATAAATTTTCAATCGATCTTCTATTTTTTTAAAACTCAATTCCTCGATAGTATTGATCATATCATTGTAGCGATTTACAAATAAATCTAAAATTAAATTATTCCATTCTGGGTATTGAATTTGCCATTCTCTAATTTTTTCATTGGAGACTGTTGCTACTTCGGTATTAATTTCTGTAGTTGCGGAAACCTTGCTGATTTTATCCCCAAAACTCGCAATCATGGACATTAAGCAGGTTCCACCATTTTCCACATAGTACAGCAAGACTTCTTTTCCAGTATCCTCATTTTCAATAAACACTCTTATAGTTCCATTTAACACAAAAGGAATGTAGTCTAAACGATCTCCAATTGAGATTATTTGGGTACCTGATGGGACAACAATTTTTTTCGAATTAGAATTGATATCTTGAATTAATGCCTTTGGCAAATGTAAATTTTCTAGCATAAAACATAGTCATTTTTGCTGTAATTAATTTTAAACCAACACTTTAAGTTTAATTGATCACCAGCAATTAATTTTTTTCTTACGGTCTAACCTTTTATATCAAGAGGACAAAAGTTCTATCTCAAAAAGGCATAAACACAACTTAAACCAAAATTTAAATTTACTCTTTTTTAATTTAATAGAACATGCGATTTTTTTAAGTCATTAAGCGAAAAAACAATTAAGCATGATCCACTAAATATGGATTATCTGAATTACAATAAATACCGTAGTTTAGAATGATAAAATTTCAAAAAGACAAAATAAGGAGGAATGCTTAGTTTTTGGGAAAAAACTGAATTGTTAGAATACGATTTGGTAGTAGTAGGTGGCGGTATTACAGGCATGTTTTGTGCACTTTCTTTCCGTAAGAGTAATCCAATGGCCCGAATTGCTGTTTTGGAACGAGGGATGTTTTCTTCAGGAGCGAGTACTAAAAATGCTGGATTTGCATGTTTTGGATCTCTAACAGAGTTAATAGAAGATTTAGAGCATATGAATGAAAGCACCTTGTTTGAAATGGTAAAACTTAGAATGGAGGGGTTAAAACTTTTAGAAGATACTTTAGGGACAAAGGACATTGACCTCCAATGGAACGGGGGCTATGAACTTTTTTTTGAACAACATCCAAAAGCTTTTGAAAAGATTGATGCGATAAATGCATTATTAAACCCCATTTTCAACAAACCGGTATTTTCATTAAATAATTCAAAAATCAATACGTTTGGATTGAATAGTGGTAAAGTAAAACACCTGATTGAAAACCCTTTTGAAGGACAACTCAACACAGGTAAGTTAATGCAATCATTACGGTCAAAAATCAATCATGAAGATATTGATTTCTTTTCTAATTCAGAGCTTGTCCGCTTCGAATCATCCAAGGATCAAAAAATTTGTTTAAGATTTAAACAACAAAACATCCAGCTCCAAAGTAAGAAATTAGCCATTTGTAACAATGCCTTTGCTAGTCAATTATTTCCTGACCTAGACCTTACGCCAGGGAGAGGAATGGTAGTGGTTACAAAACCGATAGAAAAGCTAAAGCTCAAAGGGAGTTTTCATTATCAACAAGGGTATTATTATTTCAGAAATTTCAATCATCGCATCTTGTTTGGAGGGGGGAGAAATTTAGATTTAAGTACAGAAGCCACTCATGAATTTGGAATTAATGAAAAAATAAAAACCCAACTCCTTAATGATCTCCAATCGTTTATACTTCCTGATCAGGAGGTTGTGATCGATACGGAGTGGTCCGGGATCATGGCATTTGGAAAAAATAAAATGCCGATAATTGAAAAAAGAGGAGATCAAATAGCATTGGGAGTTCGACTTGGTGGTATGGGGGTGGCTATAGGGAGCCGTGTAGGAAATGCTGTAGCAGAGTTGCTTAACAAATAAAAAAAAACCGCCTTGTGGAGAGGCGGTCAAACAAATGAATAAATTAACTAAGAATAAAAACAGTCCTTAATGATCAAGGAATTGAATGAATTTAAATTGTAAAAAACGCAATAAATATTGTTTTTCTATCTTTATTTTTCAAATATATGCTCAATCTTAAGAAAATAATATAAATAAAATGTCAAAAAACCACTTTTTATTAAGAATATAATAATTTATGGCTTAAAATGAGAATCTTGTTTTCTTTAAATTAAAATTTTGATGATCTAATGATTTTAGAGTATTTCATTCTTAAGGTGTAGAAGATTTTAACCCTTTACGATTCTTAATTTTTCTTTTAGTAACATTGCAAAACTTAAAGCAATAGGTTTTTTTTAAAAACAAATGAAATTCAAGCACCCAATACCAATTTCTATTTCGATCCTCAAAATGAGCTCTCTAAGTCTCAGGGAGCCAATACCTCTGAAGCAGTTTTATCTAGTAGCAAAATCCTTACTTATGACGAACAGGAACAAAGCTATCTATGGTGCTTGAAAACCTCAAGGAGATTCATAAAGACTTCAAAGGACCAAAGGGAAATTTGGGTTCTGTGGCACATAAAAACCATATAAAACTATTGATTGAATAGGTTTTAAAAAAAGTAATCTAAAGCAAGGGTTTGATAAATAAAAAAGGGGGTCTTTGGGTAAAACTCTTTTTTGTTTGGAGTCAAAAGTTTTTCTATTTTTAATAAAATCCCTCAACATGAAAAAACACGAATTACTGATACTCTCTATTTTTATTTTTATCCTTGTGGGGTGCAGCCCCGAGCGACCACCTAATGTAATCTTTATACTAACGGATGATCAAGGCTATGGGGATCTAGGTATTTATGGTGCGACAGATATAGCAACTCCAAATTTGGATGCGCTCGCACAAGCAGGGGCTCATTTTACATCCTATTATGCAACCCAACCTGTTTGTTCTGCTTCAAGAGCATCTATCATGACGGGATGTTATCCCGACCGTATAGGCATTCACAATGCCTTTGGTCCCGGTTCTAAAGTGGGACTCAATCCAGAAGAAACAACTTTGGCAGAATTATTAAAAGAAAAAGGCTATGCAACTGCAATTTTTGGAAAATGGCATCTTGGTGACGCTCCTAAATTCTTCCCAAGAAAACACGGCTTTGATGAATTTTATGGGATTTTATATTCTAATGATATGTGGCCAAAACATCCGCAACAAGGAACAGTCTTTAATTTTCCCGACATCAAATTATATGAAAATGAAACTCCGCTACGCATATTAGAAGACCAAACGTTTTTAACAGAAGCACTTACTGAGAAGGCGATTAACTTTATTAAGCGCAACAAAGACAACCCCTTCTTTTTATACCTACCTCACCCCCAACCTCACGTCCCGCTCTATGCCGCAGACAAATACAGAAACACTCAAGAACGAGGACTATATGGGGATGTAATTCACGAAATAGATGCTTCTACAGGTAGAATTTGGGAAACACTAAAAGCTGCAGGCATCGAAAAAAATACCCTCATCATATTTACATCAGACAACGGTCCCTGGCTCTCTTATGGAGGACACTCCGGCTCTCCAGGAATTTTTAGGGAAGGAAAAGGAACTAATTGGGAGGGAGGCCACCGAGTTCCAGGAATTGTTTACTATCCAAACCAAATCAATGCAAACACCAGAATTGATACTCCTGC
>JALRDC010000090.1 GCA_023262245.1 Flavobacteriaceae bacterium | reverse complement strand
ATACCCCCGCCTCAAAGTCTTAAAGAGGTGGTTGTCTCCTCTACCAGAATAGAACTGCCCTTTTCAGAGAATGCGCGAACGCTTCAAATCATTAGTGCACAAGACCTAAAGACAACAGGAGCATTAGCCCTTGCAGAAGCTTTACAGCAAGTGGTTGGTATTGATATTCGCCGAAGAGGCATATTTGGTGCTCAAGCGGATTTGTATATTCGTGGGGGGAGTTTTGACCAAACGCTTATTCTAATAGATGGGATTAAATTAGATGATTCCCAAACAGGTCACCACAGCTTAAACTTTTTACCTCCTTTGGAAGTCGTAGAGCGGGTTGAAATCATCAAGGGTCCAGCAGCACGAATATTTGGACAGAATGCCTTTACGGGAGCCATTAATATTGTCACTAAAAAGGAAGTAAATTCAGGGGGAACGGTAAGATTGGGAGGAGGTTCTTTTGGACAGCTTGAAACCGCAATTAATCTAAGTAAAAAGACGAAGGGAGGATCAATTTTTTCTCATTTTTCCAGAAACCGTTCAGACGGCTATCGATACAACACGGACTTTAAAAACAATACCGCTTTTGTTCAAGCGAATATCGCTGAACAACAAGAGGTACCGCTACAAGTACTCGCTTTTTTTTCAGGCAGAAAATTTGGAGCTAATGGATTTTATGCTTCGCCCGATGCGAGTGACCAATATGAAGAAACTGAAGCAAGCCTACTAGCAATTCAATCTAAAATAAAAAAAGGGAATTGGATTTTAAAACCCAATTTGTACTGGCGAAGAGGTCAGGATCATTACCTCTTTATTCGGTCCCAACCCGAAATCTATGAGAATTGGCATATAACGCATAAAGTTGGAGTGGCACTCAATAGCAGTTATGTTTCTAATTTAGGTATTACAGGCTTAGGTTTTGATTTCTCCAGAGTCTCTATAGCGAGTAATAATCTCGGGAACCGTTCCAGAGAATTACTTACCTTCTTTTTAGAACAGCGATTTGATTTAGGAGATAAGGTAAAGCTTACTCCTGGGGTAGCGGTAAACTTTTATTCTGATTTTGGAGCTTTTGCCTATCCAGGAATTGATGTAGGAGTGCAATTAAATCCAAACTGGCAGGCTTATGCTAATTTGGGTTATACTTATCGGATCCCTACTTATACAGATTTGTATTATTCTGATCGAACAACTACTGGAAATGAAAATTTAAAACCCGAAGAGGCCTTGGCAACAGAATTAGGAATTCGTTTTAACAATCCGTCCTTTCGTTTTTATGTGGTCTATTTTGACCGTCGCGCAGAAAATCTGATCGATTATGTAAAAACAGTAGAAGAGTCGAAATGGGAAGCAACCAACATCCAAGTTTTAAATACAAGAGGTATGGAACTAGAAGCCCAGTTTCCTTTTCTATGGAAGAAACAAAAACAAAACATCCGATTAGGATATACCTATCTCACGGATGATTTAAAAGCTGTAAACGTCAACTTTTCCAGATATAGTATCAATTCTTTTAAACATCAGCTAACGGCTTCTTATGACGCTAATATTACGTCTAAACTCAAAGTATTCGCAGGATTAAAATATGGGCAACGCCCTAAATTGGACGGTTATACAGTAGTGGATGCGAATCTAACTTGGAATCTTAATCACTTCCAATTTCAAGCGGGACTTTTTAATCTTTTTGATGAAGTTTATACTGAAACAAATTTAGTTCCGATGCCAGGACGTAACGGGAGAGTATCCGTACGATACACCTTTTAATCCAAGCTTAAAAGAATTCATTTAGAGCCGAATAAATCTTATGCAGTTCCCAACCTCGATAATTCAAGTAGGAAATGATTTTCTTTTTTTGCTCATTTTCTGGAAGGTGCGCTACAGCTTTTTTCCTTTTTTCAAAAAGTTCGTAAAAGGTAGTTTCATAATCGGAATCTGAAATTTCCCTCATTCCCTTTTTGATGTTATAATCTGAAATATGCCTCAATTTCAATTCGCGTAAAATCCTGTTCTTCCCCCATTTTTTAATGCGAAATTTTCCCCGGGCAAAACTTTGCGCAAAACGGGTTTCGTTGAGGAAATTGTGCTCAATTAGATGTGAAATTACAACGTCTCTAGCAGCAGCGATCATTCCCAAAGAGTTGAGTTTGGTAATTACTTCTTGATGGCAGCGGTCTTGGTAGGTACAGTAAAGTTCCAATTTTTTTTTGGCTTCTTCTAAGGTATGACTATTGCTTTTATACATTAAACGGCTCCATTTTATGGTAAAAACTTAAGATATTTTTCAACCATACGGCTGGTTGATCAAGTTGACAAAAGTGTCCTACATTTTGCATTAGCGTTAGTCGTGCTTGTGGACAAATGTGTTCTTTGAGGTATTTTGGAATTTGAACATTTGCAACCGTATCATCCGTTCCCCAACAGAGGTGGATAGGGACTGCCAGTTGTTGAAGTGCCGGAAGCCATCTTGACTTTTCAAAACGTCTGCGATCTTTTATATACTTTATGGTTAAATGATTTTTACGATGCCCCTCTTGTATACAGTTTCCTTCCCACAGCAATTGTATTTCTTCTTCAGCTAAATTGGAGTTCCCATGAGCACTTTTAATTTGATGCCGAAATAAAGAATAAGAAGAAATCCATTTTAAGCGAGCACCCCATCGGGAGAGAAGTAATTTTTGAGTAATACGTAAATTCGCAAATTTTAAAACCACACTTCCATTAGTAAGCGTATAGCTTAATATCCCCTCTTTAAATGCAGGGGGAAATTGTCCTTGCACTTGTCTTGCAGCCAATTCTGTGGCAACACTATTTCCCATATCATGCGCTATAAGATGACCCCCCGAGACTCCCAATTTAGTCCATAGATTAAGCACCATATCCGTTTGCTCCATTAAAGAGTAAGAAAAAGAATCACCGGGTTTATCACTCCAGCCAAAACCAACGAAGTCAAATAAAACGATGCGTTTAAAATGCTTTAGCAAACCCTCTAAAACCGCGTGAAAAGAATAGGAAGATTCTGGAAAACCATGAAGCAATAGTAGGGTTTTATGAGCAGGTGCATTTGGATCACCAAATGAAAGTGAAAAAACCCTAGTGGATCCTAAGCCCAGGAGATGATATCCTCCTAGCTTCTTCCAATCGATCAATTTTTTAGAAGGACTTACACTCATTTTATTATTTGAACTAAAGATAGTATAAAATGCAAGTTTAGGATTATAGCATTTATTTTACTTTTTATAAAAAAAAAACCACCCAATCGTTAGATGGGTGGTTTTTAAAGTATTAAGGTCGGAGTCTTCTGCGGTCTTTATTTAAGAAGCGGAACTCCAAATATTGATAAGCGTGGCGTGGAACAATACGAATCCACTTTTTATATTCAAAATACCATTTTAAGCGTTGGGATGGATTCCCACTTAAAATATAGGAAGCAACAAAGGGGTGTAAATGCAAAAAGATTTTTTCCTTTTTGTTGCGTTGGTTGTTAGTAATCTTACTAAGCTCTGTGTTGATTTTGTCAATTAATACAATTGGAGCTTCGACTTCCCCATTA
>JALRDC010000047.1 GCA_023262245.1 Flavobacteriaceae bacterium | reverse complement strand
GAAAAGCAGAAAGAAGAACGGGGAGTTCAACAAAGAATCTCAAAAATCGAAAAAAATATTGCGGATTTAGAAAAAGAAATTAAAGCAATTGATTTTGATTTAGAGGTAGATTATGAAAAGACAATTAGTCAGCCCAATTTTTTTGATTCCTACCACGCCAAAAAAAAGGAACTGGAAAACCTAATGGAACAATGGGAAGAACTTCAGCTTCAAATGGAATAAACTTTTTTAAGCTTCTATTAAATCAGATACACTTTGCAGATAGCGTTCAGCATCTAATGCAGCCATACAACCGGTGCCTGCAGCTGTGACCGCTTGTCGGTATTCTTTATCTTGTACATCTCCAGAAGCAAAAACTCCAGGAATATTGGTAGCGGTAGTTTTTCCTTTTGTAATTAAGTAGCCCGCATCGTCCATGTCCAATTGCCCTTTAAAAATTTCAGTATTGGGTTTGTGGCCAATGGCAATAAACAGTCCAGTAATGGGTATTTCATCAGTTGCTCCAGTTTGGTTGTTTTTCATTCGAAGTCCTTCTACAACTTGATCCCCCAGTACTTCCTCTATTTCTGTGTTGTAGCGTAGATCGATATTTGCTGTATTGGTTACTCGGTGTTGCATAGCTTTGGAGGCGCGCATCTGATTTTTACGTACTAGCATAGTTACTTTAGAACAAATCTTAGCCAGGTAAGTTGCTTCTTCTGCTGCGGTATCTCCACCGCCAACTATAGCAACCTCTTGACCTTTATAGAAAAAGCCGTCACATACCGCACAGGCAGAAACTCCACCCCCTCTTAGACGTTGTTCACTTGGAAGCCCTAAATACTTTGCTGTAGCCCCAGTACTAATAATAATACTTCGTGCTTGTATTTCGGTCCCGTCTTCTGTATAGGCTTTGTGAATACCCCCTACTTCCAAAGAAAACGTTACTTTACTGATAAATCCTACACGAACATCCGTACCAAAACGTTCTGCTTGCTGTTGCAATTGAACCATCATTGTAGGGCCGTCAATTCCTTCTGGATAACCAGGGAAATTATCTACTTCTGTTGTTGTTGTGAGTTGACCTCCAGGTTCCATTCCTGTGTAAACAACTGGGTTTAGATCCGCTCTAGCTGCATAAATGGCTGCTGTATATCCTGCAGGTCCACTACCAATAATTAAGGTTTTGAGAACTTCCATATCGTATAAACTTTGTTCAAATGTAAACCATATCTTTTAGTTGTATCTTCGTTTTCCATTAGATTTATTAATAATTTATCAATGATGTTTATGAAATGTAATTACTTGCTTTTTTGTTTAATTTTTTTGAGTTGTACACCTATTAAGAAACCTACTGCTGAAGAGATTATTAAACAATCTATAGATGTATATGGGTGGAATCAAAAAGAATATAGGCTAGTTTTTGACTTTAGAGATTATGAATACGAACTCATTCGAAAACCTTCTTTTTATTCTTATCAGCGTAGTACAGTTAAAAAAGGGGGTCGTATTCGAGATCTTATGAATTCGAATAATTCTTTAAAAAGGTATATTGATGATGAACAGATCCATCTGGATGACAGTATCGCAAAGGTATATACCAATTCGCTGAATTCTGTTTTATATTTTTTCCAACTCCCAAGACCGCTTCTTGACCCAGCAGTCATGGCTTCCAATATTGGAAAAACAAGGATTGAGAATAAGGACTACTGGACTCTTAAGGTTACCTTTAAAGAAGCGGGAGGAGGAGAAGATTACCAAGATGAATACCGCTATTGGATTGATTCAAAAACATATCAAGTAAAATATTTAGCATACAATTATCTTACGGATGGAGGAGGGACTCGGTTTCGAGTTGCAGAAAATTTCAGAAGATTAGAAGGTTTTTTGTTTCAAGATTATACCAACTTAAAGCCAGAGTCAAAATTCGTCTCCTTGGACTCCCTTCCTAAGCTTTATGTTCAGGGAAAACTTAAAGTAGTATCCCAAATTAAAAATCAAAACATTCGAGTTTCAAAACCATAAAAAAACCCTTTTCTAAGTGAAAAGGGTTTGAAAATAAGCTCTATAAGTGTGATTTAAGCACTAATAGAAGAATGCGCATCGATTACATACTTTTTACAAGATTCAAAATCTTCGAATACTTGTTCTTCGGGGATTAGTTTACCTAAAATCCCAATGGTTTTCATCAAATATTTTGGTTGTTCTTTAAGCCCTACAAAAATAATTTCAATATCCTTATTAATTAAATCTAATAACACGTCTTCAAGAGCAAATAAACCAGACTGATCGATGTAAGGCACTTTGCTCATCCGGATGATTAAGATAGTCGCTGATTTCGGAATTTGATTCGAGATATTTACAAATTCTGAAGTAAAACCAAAAAATAAAGGTCCGCTAAGGTGCTTGATGAATACATTTTCTCTAAAAGAGGAACTTAACTTTTTTTCGTCGGCCCACATTTTTTCTTTAGCCACTGTGGTAACCCGTGTATCATCTTTTCCTAAATCTCCCATTTTCTTCATAAAGAACAAGGAAGCTAAAACCAATCCGATACCCACGGCATAGACAAGATTCCAAAAAACAGAGAGTAAAAGTACAACAGCCATAATGACCACCTCTGTTCGAGGAATTTTAGCAAGCGCGTTTAAACCTTTGTAATCCATCACCCCAATACCAACGGTCACTAATATTCCCGCCAGAACAGCTGCCGGGATTTGTGACGCTAAAGGACTCAAAACAAGTAGAATAGCAAGCAAGACAACAGAAGCGACCATGCCTGATAATTTTGTTTTACCTCCAGACTGAATGTTAACTACTGTTCTTATGGTTGCTCCTGCGCCTGGAATACCACCAAAAATGGCTCCAATAGAATTTCCAATTCCCTGACCAATAAGCTCTTTATTTGGAAGATGGCGTGTTTTGGTAAGGTTATCTGCAACTACTGAGGTTAGAAGCGAATCAATCGCCCCTAATAAAGAAAGTGTAAGCGCCGTGAGGATGTAAGGGATGACTTCAAGAAAATTAAAATCTGTAAAAAGGGTCCATTGGATTCTAGGGAAACCTTCGGGGATTTGTTGAATGGATCTATAGTCTATACCAAATCCAATGGCAACACCTGAGACGACCACTAAAGCTACCAAGGTGCTTGGAATAGCAGTAGTGATTCGTTTAAACCCATAAATTATTCCTATTGTCCCCAAAGCTAAAAGGACTTCAATCCAATTGATTCCGCCTAGGGCACGGGGGAGGGTTTTAATAGTTCCGACCACTCCAGAAGAAGCATTTTTAGCTAAATTTTTTGCTTCATCGTAAATCGTAGTTTCATTCACCTCACCAGCTCTTTTAATTGTTTCTTCAAAATCCTCTAAAACAAGAAGCCCCTCTTTTGATTCATCAATAAGGATTTTTTCAAGTAAATGCTCTTCTGCTAGAGGTTTAAATTGCTCTACATATTCTGCATCATTTTTGACATCATATCCTAAGACAGGTAGAATTTGAGTAATCAAAATGATGACCCCAATGGCTGTCATAAATCCTGAAACTACCGGATAGGGAATGTATTTAATGTACTTCCCAAGACCTAATAGACCCAAACCGATTTGAAATAAACCACTAAGTAAAAATACTGCCAAGATATAAGGCAGTGCCTTTTCGATAGATCCATTATGTACGCTAATGATGGTAGCTATAACCACCATACTCACCGCCGTCATAGGCGCAGTGGGTCCTGATATTTGAGTGGGTGTGCCACCAAACAAAGCAGCAAAAAAACTTAAAAAGATAGCGCCGTATAAACCAGCACTAGGACCAAGTCCTGAGCTTACCCCAAAGGCAAGTGCCAACGGTAAAGCCACTATACCAGCGGTTAAGCCGCCTAAAACGTCTCCTTTAATATTTGTAAACATGTTTTAAAAGTATTAGGTTAGTTTCCCAGAAAGGGAAAAATAAAAAAATTCGATAGGATTGATAATAGTAAACTAAGCCTCAGGGGGAGGGCTAAAGTATTTTTGATCGACGGATACGTAAAGGTTTTGATCAAAATGAATCAAACGAGAAAAATTTGAAAGATCTGAGGGTAGTGCCGTTCTAATTTCCTGAAAGATTTTCTTATCACACTCTTTTTCATCAATATCACCATCCATTTCCGAATTTAAATAGGTAATGTTGTGTTCAAAAATATCATGAAAAAACACATTTAGGTTTGGAGCAATAATACCTAGGTTGAGATAAAGCAATAGCAAGAAGGCAAGGGTTTTCTTCACTTAATTTTTTTTCAAAAATAGATGTTTTAAATCAATCAAAAAAATCACAAATAAAAAACTTCTATTCAAAAGAAATCTTAAATTTGATTTCGCAACAATTTTTAGTAATGATAGATCAATCAAAAGTAAAGCTCCTTGAGTATAAAGCTCCGGGAAGTTTTGAAGAAACTCGATATGAAAAATTACACAATGTCATCGCTGCTAATTCTTCTGAGGGTTCTAAAGCTGTAGCTCATACCATTGCCAACCTGATTCTTGAAAAGCAAAAGAAAAAAGAAGCTTGTGTTTTAGGATTAGCCACAGGATCCAGCCCCATAAGTGTATACAGAGAATTGGTTCGGTTGCATCGGGAGGAAGGCTTGAGTTTTGAAAATGTAATCACCTTCAATTTAGACGAATATTATCCCATTGCGAAAGAAGATGTTCAAAGCTATTATTACTTTATGCATGAGAACCTTTTCAATTGGGTAGATATAAAACCAGAGAATATCAATATCCCTAATGGAGAGGTAGAGCTTGATGAGTTGCGTGAAGCATGTATTGCTTATGAAAAAAAAATCAAAAAACTCGGAGGAATAGATTTACAAATTTTAGGAATAGGAAGAACGGGACATATAGGGTTTAACGAACCGGGATCACATTTAAATTCTCAAACCCGAAGCATTACCTTAGATCATTTAACTCGTTTTGATGCAAGTTCAGCTTTTCAAGGATTAGAAAACGTCCCCAGAAAGGCAGTGACTATGGGTATACAGACTATTTTGAATGCAAAAAAGATTCTTTTGATGGCTTGGGGAACCTATAAGGCGGAGATTATTCAAAAAGCTATTGAAGGACAAGTTTCAGATAAAATTCCTACGACCTATCTTCAATACCACAAAAAGACGACTTTAGTTCTCGACCCAGAGGCAGCTTCTGAACTAACACGTATTAAGACTCCTTGGTTGGTTAGCAGTTGTGAGTGGAACAAAGCAAACCGGTCGAAAGCGATTTCTTGGTTATGTGAAAAAACACAAAAATCCATTTTAAAGTTAACAGATGAAGATTACAATCAAAATGGGATGTCAGATTTATTAGCACAACACGGATCCTCTTATGACCTAAATATAGAGATGTTTAATCGTCTTCAAAATACAATCACTGGTTGGCCGGGGGGTAAGCCTAATGCGGATGACGCATACCGTCCTGAAAGGAAATATCCTGAAAAAAAGCGGGTCATTATCTTCAGTCCCCATCCAGATGATGATGTGATTTCTATGGGAGGTACATTTGACCGTTTAGTATCTCAAGGACACGAAGTACACATAGCCTATCAAACTTCGGGGAACATAGCAGTCTCGGATAGCGATGCATTAAAATATTTAGAAGTTACTACAGATCTAATAGGAGAAAAGAAGGATAAGAATTTAGACTCCTTGAGGAGTGCTTTAGAAAACTCCAATCCCCAAAAACCAGCACCTAGGAATGTATGTAATTTAAAAGGAAGTATTCGAAAGCGGGAATCTCTTGGCGCAACCCGTTATATGGGAATACCAGATAGCCAAGTTCATTTTCTTAACCTTCCGTTTTACGAAACAGGAATGATTGCAAAAAACTCAATATCCGAGGAAGATATAAATCTCACCAAAGTATTCATTGAATCTATAAAACCACATCAAATATACGCTGCCGGAGATTTGGCAGATCCTCATGGGACCCATAGAGTTTGTCTGGATGTTATTTTTGAAGCCTTAAAACAACTCAAGTCTAAGGCCTACATGAAAGATTGTTGGGTTTGGCTGTACAGAGGAGCTTGGCATGAATGGGAGGTACATGAAATAGAAATGGCAGTCCCTATGAGCCCAGACCAAGTGTTGAGAAAACGCAAAGCCATTTTTTATCATCAGTCTCAAAAAGATGGAGTGATGTTCCAAGGAAACGACCATAGAGAATTTTGGGTTAGAGCTGAAGAACGAAATTCCGATACGGCACAGAAATACAAAGCCATGGGCTTGGCAGATTATGCAGCTATGGAAGCATTTAAAAGGTATTTTTTTTAATCGATGTTAAAGGATTGAATGCGATAAGTGTAGGCAGCTCTTAGGTATTTAATTTTTCCTAAAGAGTCCAAAAAATAGCTTTTTCTTCTTTTATTCAAAAACAAGCCTGTTTCACTTTCCACACGCTCATTTACAATTAAACTTGTACGTTGGTTGTGATAAACCTGAGCCGCACGTAGTCTGTAGTTGTTTTTGTCGAAGTAATAGGTCCAAATATCTCCATTACCCGAATTGGAATAAGTTGCTTTAAGACCATAAACAGGGATAGAATCCAAAAGTTTTTTTTCACCGATATAGTCAAGACGTATATTTTGATCAAGAAGTTTATAGGGTTGCCAAAAGACATAAAGAGCAGCATCTAAACTACTTTCTGTCTGTGCTATTAGCAAGCTGTCATTCTGAAGTTGATCGTTTTGGTATAGTAAAACACCTTTTGTGTTTTTAATAGCTCGATTTATTTCCCCCCCTTTCAACCATACCATTTCTGTTGTTTGAGGTAGAAACTGATGGGTGATTTTATGAGATGTTTGTTGCTCAATTTTGCCTGATGCTTGGTAAAGAGTGGTTTCTTTTAAGTAACTTATAGAAGTTGCCTTTTCCCATAGGGATTTACCACCATGAGCCTTGATACTCTTTTGGAGGATTTCTGAAGCCTTTGAATTCTCCTTTACACATCTTGTCAAGGCAAGATTTAGAAAGAAAAGAAAGATTGAAAAAACAAAAAATAAAGTCCCTTTCAATTTATTTGTACTTTAGGTAAAAATAAAGTTGATTATGCGATTTACAAAAATTTCATTTGCAAAAATAATTGCAATAACAATGGTCCTTTTTGTTACAACGGCTCATGCCCAAAGAAAACTATCAAAAAGGCAAATAGAAAAAATTAAAACAGAAACCTTAAATAAAGTCCAAGATCGGCATAAAAACACACAGGTCATGGTGGATAAGATTTTCAGTTTTGCAGAGCTCGGGTTTCAAGAATATGAATCATCTTCCTACCTAACAAAAATATTAGAAGAAGCGGGGTTTGTGATTGAGAAGGGTATCTCGGGGATTCCTACTGCTTGGATGGCGCGTTGGTCCTTTGGGGAGGGGCCCGTTATTGCATTGGGGAGTGATGTAGATTGTATTCCTAAAGCCTCGCAATATCCTGGGGTTGCCTATCACAAACCTATGGTCGAAGGGGCTCCTGGACACGGCGAGGGGCATAACTCCGGCATCCCTGTTATCATTACAGCAGCCTTAACTCTTCAAGAGCAAATGAAGAAAAATGACCTAGGAGGAACTTTGATTATTTGGCCTGGAATCGCTGAAGAATTGGTTGCTTCAAAAGCATGGTATGTTCGTGATGGCTATTTTAACAATATTGATCTTTGCATTTTCACACATGTAAGTAATAACCTTTCAGTTTCCTATGGACAGGCCACGGGAACAGGATTGATTTCTGTGGAATATACTTTTGAAGGGGAGGCAGCTCATTCAGCCGGATCGCCATGGAGAGGGAGAAGTGCATTAGATGCAGCGGAACTAATGAACGTAGGATGGAATTATAAACGCGAGCACCTTCATCCTTTAAAGCGCTCACACTCTATCTTTATTGATGCAGGAGACCAACCTAATGTAGTTCCCTCAAAAGCTTCAATTTGGTATTATTTTAGAGACATCACCTATGATGGAATCATGAAAATGTACAACGATGCTAATAATATCGCTGCGGGAGCAGCTTTGATGACAGACACCAAGGTAAGCTCAAAAGTTTTAGGAACCGCATGGCCAAGACACTTTAACAAAGTAATTGCCGAAACCATGTTTGAAAATATTCAAAAAGTAGGTTTGCCTACCTGGTCTGAAGCAGATCAGCAACTTGCAAAAGCAGTACAGAAAGAGGTAAATTCTAATAAACAAGAAGGACTGGCAACGAAACTTTCTGATTTAGGACACCCATTAAAAAACCCAGTAAGTGGAGGATCAGACGATATTGGAGACATCTCTTGGGCTGTTCCTACAGTAACGTTACGTTTTCCATCAAATATTCCTGGACTTCAAGGGCATCATTGGTCCAATGCTATTGCTATGGCTACTCCTATTGCTCATAAAGGGGCAACAGCAGGGGCTAAGGTAGTTGCAACTACAGTTATTGACTTTTTGACCCAACCTCAGTTGCTAATTCAAGCAAAAGACTATTTTGATAATGTTCAGAGTAAGGAAATTCAGTACCAACCGATGATTACTGAAAAAGATCCTCCCCCAACGTATTTGAATAAAGGAATTATGAATGAATTTCGTGAAGATTTAGAAAAGTTTTATTACGATGAAACTAAATATGACAGCTATTTAGAGCAATTAAATATCCAATATCCTACCCTAAAATAAAATGCTACGTTTCTTATGTGTCTTTTTAATGATTGGCACAAGCTCTATTTTTGCTCAAACGAAGGTTTCTAAAAAAGATTCATTGCAAATTGTTCAAACTTTATTTGAGCAAGAAGCTGATTGGAATCGTGGGGACATAGAAGCCTTTATGGAGGGGTACATCAAGTCGGATGCTTTAGTTTTTTCTGGTGCTTCAGGACCTATTTATGGATGGGATGCGACTCGAGAACGCTATAAAAAGTCGTATTCCAATAGAATCTTAATGGGAACATTAAAATTTGATATTCTTAGCATGATCCTTTTAAGTCCGAAAGTGGTTCAACTTCAAGGAAAATTTTACTTAACGCGTGATATTGAAGACAGTAGTGGGTACTTTACCTTGACTTTTCTTAAAAAGCAATCTCAATGGCTCATTATTTCAGATCATACTTCATCATCAAAATAAGAATATGCAAAAAAAAATAGGCTTTATTTTAGGTCCTCTAGGTTTTTTTATAATACTTTTTTTAGGCTCATTCGAAGGCTTGTCCCAAGCGGGTCAATCGGTTTTAGCAGCTACTTTCTGGATCGCAGCATGGTGGATTACCGAGGCTATTCCAATTGCAGCTACAGCTTTGCTCCCCATCCTACTTTTTCCTCTTTCTGGGGGCATGGAACTTTCTGCCACTACTTCAGCTTTTGGACATAAATATGTCTTTCTTTATTTAGGAGGATTTTTAATTGCAATTGGAATAGAAAAATGGAACCTTCATAAACGTATCGCGATCAATATTATCAATCTAATAGGTTCGGATGTTCGCAAAGTCATTTTAGGCTTTATGGTTGCTACGGCTTTTTTGTCTATGTGGATTTCGAACACGGCTACCTCAGTAATGATGCTACCCATTGGAATTGCTATCATCAAGGAGTTAAAAGACAACCCGGCAACGGTGGAAAATGAGAATACAATATTTGGGAAAGCGCTGATGTTGGGAATTGCCTATAGTGCTTCAATAGGAGGTGTAGCAACTTTAATTGGAACTCCCCCTAATCTAGTATTAGCTGGGGTTGTTTCAGAAACTTACGGTTATGAGATTACCTTCTTAGAATGGTTTATTTTTGGTTTCCCAATTTCCATTACTTTACTCATTTTCTGTTGGTTATACCTTACAAGGATTGCTTATAAGTTCAAGCAGGCTGAATTTCCTGGAGGCCGAAAAGAGATCGAGCGTTTAAAAAAAGAGCTTGGACCCATATCCTTTGAAGAGCAACTTGTAGCCATTGTTTTTGCATTAGCAGGATTTTGCTGGATTAGCCGATCCTATTTGTTACAAGATTTTTTACCTGCACTAGATGATACAATTATCGCAATCTTTTTCGGGCTACTTCTTTTCGTACTTCCCTCAAAAAAGGAAAACAAAACCTTATTGAATTGGAAAGATACAACTCAATTACCTTGGGGGATTATCATTCTTTTTGGAGGTGGTATGGCCTTAGCGAAAGCATTTGAGACGAGTGGTCTTGCAATTTGGCTTGGGGAACTAATGACTGCTTTTGGAGGATTGCCTTTATTTGTTTTGATTTTACTGTTGGTTACTGCGGTAAATTTTTTAACAGAAATATCATCAAACCTAGCAACCACAGCCATGTTATTGCCCGTTCTTGCTCCTCTGGCATTGGAAGTAGACGTACATCCCTTTGGTCTGATGGTTGGAGCAGCAATTGCAGCTTCATGTGCCTATATGTTACCTGTAGCGACTCCACCTAATGCAGTTGTTTTTGGGTCAGGGTATTTAAAAATTCCAGATATGGTATCGCGTGGGATTGCAATGAATATTTTTTCAATTGTT
>JALRDC010000123.1 GCA_023262245.1 Flavobacteriaceae bacterium | reverse complement strand
GCCTTCTGGCAATGACTCGCGCCGTTGAGTCTCTGCCTACCAAGCCTGAGTTCGTTTTTATCACCGATGCGATCAATTTCTCCTTTGGCATTCCAATGAAGTGGAATTTCTCTTGGGAGGTCTCCCCATATCATCGCTAAGTAGAGCAATGGAATTAGCAGTAGTAGAATTAATAGGAGCTCTTTAATTTTCATAGAATTAAAGATAAAAAAAATCCCCGAAATTCATTCGAGGATTAGCGTTCTATGCATTCAAAAAGAAATTAATCAATAAGATCTACATTTACGGCAACGGTTCCTTTTTTTCCATCTTCTTCATCGTAAGAGACTTTGTCTCCTTCTTTAAGTTCGATGCCGTTTAAAGCGGTTACGTGTACGAATACATCGCTTCCGTTTTCGTCGTTAGTAATGAATCCATAACCTTTAGATTCATTAAAAAATTTTACTGTTCCAGTCATTAATATATATTAAAAAATTATGATGCAAATGTAGGCTTTTAATAATAGCTTAAAGATTATTTTAAAAAAAATGAAAAAAATATGCGAAAAAACTACCTATTTTCTTGGTTTTCTCTCATTTTTTCAATGTTTTCTTTGCTTAGGGTATAATCTTTCATCTTTTTACCCTTGGAGGCTACAATTACGAAAACGGGCATAATCACTAAGAAAAGCAATGCAGTTCCCATACCTATATAAAAATCACCATCTGTTGTTTCTTGGCCGTCTTTGATATAGAAACCGTATAAAATGCTCGAGAGGCATAAAAGAGATGCAAGTAGGAGTAACTTTTTCATTATCTAGTAAAGTGAATCAATTTTCTTCTATAGGCGGTAAGAAGCTTTGATTTTGAGATAAAGCCTTGATATTCGCCATTTTTTACAACAGGTAAATTCCAAGCGCCAGAACGTTCAAATTTATCCATAATATAGGTCATTTTGTCTTTTTCTAGATCGATGAGATCTGGAGCTGAATGCATGATTTCTGCAACAAAGATTTCGTTGTAGAGTTCTGGTTTAAACATTTTAGAACGAATGTCATCTAAGAGAATGACCCCTAAGAACTGTTTGTTATCGGGATCAATGACTGGAAAGATATTACGCTTTGATTTGACAACGGCCGAATGGATTATTTCACCGAGATTCATGGTAGGGTGAACCGGGATGAAATTGGTTTCTATAACCGAATCAATATCCATTAAGGTCAATACGGCGTGATCCTTATCGTGAGTGATCAAATCGCCTTTTCGACCGAGTTCCATGGTATATACAGAGTGTGGCATGACCATTTTGGTAATGGCATAACCCATTGCAGAGGTGATCATTAAAGGAATAAATAATTCGTATCCTCCAGTAACTTCTGCAATTAAGAAGATGGCTGTCAGTGGAGCGTGTAAGACACCAGCCATAAGTCCGCTCATTCCAAGTAGGGTAAAATTTGAAGTAGAAACAGAGGTTGACAAGCCGGTCATATGTATAATTTTAGCCACAAGATGACCAAAGACTGCTCCCATAAAAAGTGTAGGAGCAAAAATTCCACCAACACCGCCAGCTCCAAAACTGATCGAAGTAGCGACAATTTTTAAAAGACCTACAATCAACAAGAGTAGCAACAAACCGTATGCACTGTCAGAAAACCAATCCAGTGTACTAAAAAGATCCAAGTTGTAATTACCCTCGAGTAATTGGTTGATGACTTCAAAGCCCTCTCCATAAAGGGAAGGAAAAAGAAAAAGTATCGCACCTAAAGAAATTCCTCCAACGATTAATTTGAGTTTTGAGGACTTTAATTTTTCAAATAAATTTTGAATACGCTCATAGATGAACGTAAAATAAATGGACACGAGTCCAGTAGCTGCCCCTAATAATAAATAAAAGGGAAGGTGTTTTGCTGTAAATCCCTGAGTGATTTCAAAGGGTAAAATGGTTTGAGATCCGAAGAAAAGATAGGATGTTAGAATGGCAGAAACTGATGCAATCAAAAGCGGTAACATGGAAACCACGGTTAAATCCAAACTAAAAACCTCTACTGCAAAAATGATGGCTGCAATTGGAGCTTTAAAGATAGAGGATAAGGCTCCTGCTGCAGCAGCACCGATGAGTAGGTTTCTGTTTTTTTGATTGAGGTGAAGCATTTGTGCGATATTAGAACTAATCGCTGCTCCAGTAGAAACGGTTGGTCCCTCAAGTCCAACAGAACCACCAAACCCTACGGTAAGAGGAGCTGTTAGAATTGAACCGAACATTTGATATCGTTTTAGTTTCCCTTTTTCCTTAGAAATACTGTGTAATGTGGTTGGAATCCCATGAGAAATTTTGTGTTTAATCACGTATTTCATCACTGCAAAAGCGAGGACAAAACCGATGAGCGGAAAAACAAAGTAGAAGGCATTATGGACGTCTTCAACGATTTTACCTTCGAGTAACCACTGAATAAAATGTGTGAGGTTTTTTAATAGTACCGCACCGATTCCTGATGTAAACCCTATGACGCCAGAGAGAATAAGTATAAATCGTTTCTCAGAGATGTGTTTCGCTCTCCATACGAGGAATCGCTTGAGGTAATATGTAAACTTTTGCTCCATTGAGGAGTTAGTTCTGAAGGTTAATACGCAGATTTAATTCATCTAATTGATCCTCACTTAAAGATGCTGGTGCGTCGATCATCACATCTCTTCCTGCATTGTTTTTTGGAAAGGCTATAAAATCTCGAATAGACTCTTGTCCACCCAGGATAGCAACTAAACGGTCCAAACCAAAAGCGATTCCACCGTGTGGTGGTGCTCCGTATTGGAAGGCGTCCATCAAAAATCCGAACTGTGCCTTTGCTTCCTCCTCTGTAAATCCTAAAAGTTTAAACATGCGCTCTTGAACCCCTCTGTCGTGAATACGAATGGATCCTCCACCAATTTCGTTTCCATTGAGTACTAAATCGTATGCGTTAGCGTGTACCGCTCCTGGATTGGATTCTAAAAGATCCATTTCCTCCGGTTTTGGGGCTGTAAATGGG
>JALRDC010000096.1 GCA_023262245.1 Flavobacteriaceae bacterium | reverse complement strand
CAGCATCAACTCTCCAGATATTCCCCGTGCTTTCTGCCCAATTTGGATCTGAAGCAAATAATACATCTCCCTTTCCAATCGTTAAATCATTAGGTTGATTTGCATCCGCTTGATGAGCAAAAACAGTAACTTTTTTTGTTTTTGGGTTCAATTCTAAAATATTGTGTCCTGTATAATCAGCTAAAAGTAAATTTCCCTTTTCACTAATCCTTATTCCGTTTGCCGTACTCCCTTCGGGTAATTGGTCTACAAAAATTGAAAACGCTCCATGCTTGTCTACTTTCCCAATACTCCCATTATGATCTGGGTTAACAAAATATAAGTTCCCTTCTCGATCTACCGCAGGTCCCTCAAGTCCTTTGGTAAACGTTCCCACATAAGCATAATCTGAAGCTCGATAGAGTTTAGGCTCAGGAGGATTACAATAGGTCAAAAGCAACAAACTCCCGATAACTACAATATTTAAATTTTTCATTTCGATTATAATTGTAAATCAATTTAGTTATAATTTTTGTAACTTCCTTTTGTGAAAAATTCTTGCCTGGTCATTTTTATTTTTTTTTTAAGTGCGTGTAGTTTGAAAAATTCGGATGACCTTTCTGTTTCTAAAATAACTACCCCTGAAAAAATGAGCTTTTCATCAATCTCCCATGCTTTGGAATCTGAAACAGCAGCAGTATTAATAGATCGGATAAATTGGAAAGAATACGATTATAAACCCGAGGTTTCATTCAGGATGGGGTATTCCGAACAAATCCTCTATTTAAAATTTTATGTTTCTGAGAAACACATCTTGGCAAAACACAGCAGTCCGAACACCGCAACACATCGTGATAGTTGTGTTGAGTTTTTTATTGATCCGGATCAAAGTGGTGCCTATTATAATTTTGAATTTAATTGTATTGGGACTACCCACTTGGCTTATGGGCCCAACCGACAACAAAGAAGTTTTATCCCTCCTCAACTAATATTGGAAAACCTGTTTACCTCATCTACTTTAGGGGATGAACCCTTTGAAGAAAAATCAGGAGATTTTCAATGGGAGATGGTGGTTGCTATCCCCGCACAACTTTTTATTCATCACCCAGGTTTACGTTTTGAAAAACTGATTTCTAAAGCCAATTTTTATAAATGTGCTGATGCAACAAAACAGCCTCATTATATTAGTTGGAATACAGTTAAAAGTCCCAAACCCGATTTTCACCGTCCTGAGTTTTTTGGAACTTTAGTATTTGATTAAATTTAAAGAATAAAAGATATATCATTGAACGCCATATATAAAACGAGTACTCTTTTTCGCTTAAAACTCCTTATCCCCTTAGGGTGTGTTTTCTTTTTTTTAAATGTCAAACAGTTACAGTTGATCCAGGGCCTTTATTCCTTCCTAAAGGCTTTGAATCGAAAGTTTTTGTGGATTCAATAGTAGAGACTACTCGTCATATCACAGTCTCTCCCTCTGGCAACGTTTATACAAAATTTAAAAAAACATCCAAAGAAGGAGCTCTTGCTGCGCTCAAGGATTTTAATCAAGATGGAGTGGCAGATAGCATTATCAAATTTGCAAATGATCAAAGAATCAAAGGTTTTGGTTATGCAACAGCGGCAAGAATTTATAAAGGCTATTTGTATTTTAGTAGCGAGCTTGCTGTTTACAGATACCCATTGGATCCTGCTCATCTGGTTCCTCAAGGACCTTTAGAAACAGTAGTTATTGACGACCATCCGGAGGGGATGCACGAACATATTGGAAAGCCTATTGCTTTTGATAATAAAGGGAACCTTTATGTCCCTTTTGGTGCGCCGTCAAATGCTTGTCAAAATCCCAAGAGAACTCCTTTTCAACCAGGAATGAATCCATGTCCTCAACTAGAAAAACATGGGGGTATATGGGTCTTTGATGCAGAAAAACTCAATCAAACACAAGCAGACGGAGAACGTTTTGCCACAGGAATTCGAAGTGTAGTTGGATTGGATTGGAATCCAAATGATGAAAGTCTTTATGCAGTGGTTCACGGTCGTGACGACTTATTCCGATTGTGGTCCGATCGTTATACCGCATGGGACAGTGCCTTACTTCCTTCTGAAGAGTTTATAAAAATAGAAAAGGGCGACAACTTTGGGTGGCCCTATTGCTATTATGACCAAATGCAACAAAAACGCGTTGCTTCTCCTGAATATGGAGGAGATGGACAGCGAGTAGCAGATTGTGATTCTTATAAAGCCCCCGTCATGGGTTTTCCAGGACATTGGGCTCCAAATGATCTGGTTTTTTACCAAGGAGACGCCTTTCCTGATTATTATAAAAATGGTGCTTTCATTGCTTTTCACGGGTCTACCAATCGATCTCCTTATCCACAGTCTGGATATTTTATTGGTTTTATTCCTTTTAAAAACGGAAAACCTACAGGTCAGATCGATATTTTTGCCGATGGTTTTGCTCAAGTAGATCCCATTATTAGTGTTCGAGATGCTGTTTACAGACCTATGGGAATCGCTTTTGCTCCTGATGGCACCATGTATATAGGAGATACAGAAAAAGGCAGGATTTGGAGTGTAAAATTCAAAGGAGATCGAGAAAACTTTGGTCCACAAAATCGAGCTGATATGGAGGCTCGTAAAAGCCTTTCTCATTATAGAACTCCTGATAAAACAAATGATAATCTCAGCGAGAAAAACCTTACCGAAGGTCAACTTATTTACAAAACATACTGCGCTGCTTGCCATCAACGGAATGGAAAAGGAGCCTCTGGAAGATTTCCTCCCTTAAATAAAACAGACTGGGTGGAAGGCGATAAAGAACGCTTAGTACATTTAACTCTTAATGGGATGGAAGGACCAATAAAGGTAAATGGGGAAGATTATAATGGCATCATGCCACAACATAGCTTTTTGAAAGATTTTGAAATTGCAAAAGTATTGACCTATATTAGAACAAACTTTGGAAATGATGCCAGTCCCGTAACAGTCGAAGAAGTAAAAAAATATCGCGCCTCCAATCAAAAGAAAACTGAAAAATAACATTCTTATGAAGCTAAATTATTACACCTTTTGCCTCCTTTTGAGCCTCTTTTTGTCACTTCCATTAGCTGCTCAACAATACGATATTCTAATTATTAATGGACACTTGATAGATGCCAAAAATAATTTGAATCAGAAAATGGATGTGGCCATTAAAGATGGAAAAATAGCCGCTGTTCAAAAATCGATAAATCCAGTGGAAAGTAAAAAAGTTGTAGATGCCGAAGGGCTCATAGTGACTCCCGGACTAATCGATATGCACAGTCATAATTTTCATGGGACCCTTTCTAAGCGCTATCTCGCAAATAGTTTTACCGCTTTAGCTCCTGATGGATTTACTTTTCGCAATGGAGTTACTACAGTTGTAGACGTTGGAGGAGCGGGTTGGAGAAACTTTGAAACTTTTAAAGAACAAACCATTGAGCAATCTAAAACCCGAGTACTTTCCTTTCTAAATATTGTAGGTAATGGGATGAGTGGAGGCGCTTTTGAGCAAGACCTCAATGATATGGATCCCGATAAAAGTGCCGCAAAAGCTAAAGAATACCCCGAACATATAGTTGGATTTAAATTGGCACATTTCAACGGATATAATTGGACCCCAACCGAGAAGGTAGTCCAAGCAGGAAAACTAGCCAAGCTACCTGTAATGATTGATTTTGGCGGAAGTCAACCCGAACTCCCTCTTGAAAAACTACTTTTAGAAAAGCTTCGCCCAGGCGATATTTTTACTCATGCCTATGCGCATGTGAGAGGACGTACTCCCGTGGTTGACGAAAATGGAACGTTACGCCCATTCGTATTTAAAGCGCAACAAAAGGGTATTGTTTTCGATGTAGGACACGGAGGGGGAAGTTTCGTTTTTAAACAAGCTGTTCCTGCAATGAAGCAAGGCTTTAAACCCAATACCATCAGTACTGATATCCATACAGGCAGTATGAATGGGGGTATGAAAAATCTCCTAAATGTAATGTCTAAATTTTTAAATCTAGACATGCCCTTGGCAGAAGTAATTGCTGCAGCCACATGGAGTCCTGCCACGTATATTCAAAAACCTGAACTGGGACATTTAAGTGTTGGGGCTGAAGCTGATATCGCTATTCTCAATCTTGAAAAAGGGAACTATGGCTTTGTAGATACCTCTAACAAAAGACTAGACGGGACCCAAAAACTAATTTGTGAACTCACCCTTAGAAGCGGAAAAGTGGTTTATGATTTAAATGGTAAATCAAGTGTGCTCTGGAATCAATAACATATGAAGATTACAACTAAAATTCTGTTCTTTCTTTCCTTTGCCTTAGGCATTGCGAGTCTTTATTTATTTATCACCGGACAAGGAGCAGAAGCAGGGTTTTGGCTGGTAGGTTTTTTCCTTACTTTGGCCCTAGGTTTCAGAGGGGTTTCAGCCTTAAAAGGTCTTGCCTTCACTATTTTGATCTTTGCCGCTGTTAGCATCTCCATGTATTTTCCCGCACCTTTCATATCTCTAGGAGCTTTTCAAATGAAAGTTTTGATTGTTCCCCTCCTTCAAATCATCATGTTTGGTATGGGGACTGCCATGAGTCTTAAAGACTTTTATGGGGTGATCAAAATGCCAAAAGGGGTTTTGGTGGGCTTATTATGTCAGTTTAGTATCATGCCTCTGGTTGGATTTTCTTTAGCTACACTCTTTCAATTTCCTCCTGAAATTGCCGCAGGAATTGTGTTAATTGGTTCGTCCCCTAGTGGTTTGGCATCGAATGTAATGGCGTATTTGGCCAATGCTAATGTTGCTTTGTCAGTAACCCTTACTGCAGTTGCTACCGTTTTAGCCCCTTTTATGACTCCGCTGCTTATGGAATCTTTAGCGGGTGCTTTTGTCCCTATCGACTTTTGGGCAATGATGTTAAGCATTTTAAAAATCGTGATCCTCCCCATTGCTTTAGGATTGCTTTTCAATCATTTTTTTCATGGAAAAACTCCCTGGTTAGACAAAGCAATGCCCATCATTTCCATGACAGCGATTGTATTAATCATTACCATCATTACTGCCGCTGGAAGAGACAATTTGTTAACCATAGGAGCACTTCTTATTCTGGCGTCTATCATTCACAACATCCTGGGTTATTTCTTTGGTTATTGGGGATGTAAATTGTTAAAAATGAAAGAAAAGGATTGTCGTACCATTGCGCTTGAAGTAGGAATGCAAAACGGAGGTCTCGCTTCCGGGATTGCACTAGAGATGGGTAAAGTAGCTACTGTAGGTTTGGCTCCGGCGGTCTTTGGCCCTTGGATGAACATTTCGGGATCTTCTTTAGCATTATGGTGGAGAAGTAAAAAAATTGATGAACCCAAAATATAATTTATGAAAACCTTAAATTTTTTCTTGTCAACTATTTTCTTGTGCATCGTAAGCACGCTCTCTTCTCAAGATCTCTCCATAGATCAAATGAAGTTTTTAACCTCGGAATGGGACGGAGAACGCTTTGCAGATGGAAGACCAAAAGTTGCTGATGATATTTTAACCCGAATGAAAAAGGTTAGTATAGAAGAAGCTTGGGGAGTCCTTCGTAACGAAGGTTACCACAATCAGTTTGAAGGCGGATGGGAGCCTTTGCATGAGGATCAGACTATGGTAGGAAGGGCTCTTACCGTTCAATACATGCCCAACCGTCCAGATATTGCTGGACAAATAATAAAAAAAGGAAAAGCAGAGGGAGCTATCGGAAATACAAATTCTTGGCCTATTGACCAATTAGTAGAAGGAGACATTTATGTAGCCGACGGCTTTGGAAAAATTGTAGACGGGACCCTTATAGGGGATAATCTTGGAAACGCAATTTATGCCAATTCTAAAAATGGCGTTGTTTTTAATGCTTCTAGCAGGGACTTAGAAGGTCTTTCAAACATCAAAGGCTTTAATGCTTTTGTACGTGGCTGGCACCCCTCTTTTTTAACAGAAGTCATGTTGTTAAACATCAATTTTCCTATACGAATAGGCGCAGCTACCGTCATGCCTGGAGATGTTGTTTTAGCCAAAAAAGAAGGGGTAATTTTTATCCCCGCTCACTTAGCTGAAAAAGTTGTAGTCACTTCAGAAGTTGTCCGTTTACGGGACCTTTTTGGTATCAGCAGACTTAAAGAAGGGATTTATACTCCAGGTCAAATAGATAACAAATGGTCAGATGAAATAGAAAAAGATTTTTCTAACTGGCTTAAAGATCATATCAATGAGCTTCCTGTTCCAAAGGATCAGATAAAAGCCTTACTGAAAAAAAGAACTTGGTAAATACATTTAATAATCAAACTCAATAACAAATGAAACTAAACAAAGAACGTCGATCCAGTTTAAAAAAAATAGGCTTAGCGCTTACTGGAATTTTTGGCTTGAATGCAATTAAAGCTGCTGAAACCACTCCTGCTAAAAAGGAAGTAGTTGGTACGATTTTAAAAGATCAAAATGTTCCGCTGTTTTCAGGAGCAGTAAAACACGGCAATACGCTTTATGTTGCTGGGAAAGGAGCCCATTTTGAAGGAGATATTAAAGCTCATACAGACCATGTTTTAAAAGAACTTGAAAAAGAATTGGTTAAAAATGGGTCTTCTATGGAGCAAGTGCTAAAGGTAAACGTCTATTTGGCAGATTTGGCAGATTATAAGGGAATGAACGAAGTATATCGTGGCCGTTTTGGAAGTAACCCCCCTGTACGAACAACCGTAGCAACCTATGGAGGTGTCCCCGGAAATTCTCTCGTAGAGATGGATTGTATTGCTGCTATAAATTCTTAATTTTTTAAATCATGATCAACAGAAGAAAACTTTTAAAAACATTAGCGACTGTTCCCTTTGTAGGAAGTTTTATAGGCCTTCAAGAATTAGGGGCAAAAAACATTGGAACGAATACTGTAGCCGCAAAATTGGAACGTGACTTTTTTAAAGAATTGGGCCTACGTACCTTCATCAATGCTGCGGGAACTTACACTTCCATGACCGGCTCTTTAATGCCTGAAGAGGTTACACAAGCCATTAGTTACGGGGCAAGCGAATATGTAAACCTTGACGATTTACAAGATAAGGTTGGAGAACGTATTGCCGAACTTCTATCTTGTGAATACGCAACCGTAACCTCCGGATGCTTTGGAGCCATGTCTATTGCCATGGCTGGAGTCCTGTGCGGTGATGATCCTAAAAAAGTAAAGCAACTTCCAAGAACTGAGGGTTGGGCCAATGAGGTCATCATACAAGAAGGACATCAAATAGGCTATGCTCAAGCCCTTACCAATGTAGGTGCAAAAGTCGTTTTAGTTAAAACCGCTAAAGAACTTGAGAAAGCCATCTCCAAAAAGACTGCCTTACTTTGGTATTTAAATGCAAATACTGAAAATGGTGCCATTCGATGGGAAGAGTTTGTTGCTTTAGGTAAAAAACATAACATCCCCACCTTTATAGATTGTGCTGCAGATGTTCCTCCTGTTTCAAATTTATTCCGCTTTACCAAAATGGGTTTTGATATGGTTGCTTTCTCTGGTGGTAAGGGTCTAAGAGGACCACAAAGTGCAGGACTCTTACTTGGAAAAAGAAAGTATATAGAAGCAGCGCGAATGCACACTCCCCCAAGAGGAGAAACTATTGGTAGAGGGATGAAAGTCAACAAAGAAGAGGTACTGGGTATGTTAGTTGCTTTAGAGATGTATTTACAAAAAGACCATGATAAAGAGTGGAAACTTTGGGAAGATCAAATTGATTTAATAAGCAATAGTGCTAAATCTGTAGCGGGGGTAAGTACTGAAATTCATGTACCTAAACACGCCAATCATGTTCCTAGTTTACGTATTCGATGGGATCAAAATAAGGTCAAAATAACCCCTAATGAAGCTCGAAAACAGCTTCGAGAAGGGCATCCGTCAATACAGACTGTAGGTAACAATGAAAGTATTGGAATTACCACTTGGATGATGGTTCCGGGACAGGAGCGAATAGTCGCCAAAAGACTACAAGAAATTCTAAAAAGCGCTACTTAAATTTCTTAGACAACAACAATTTCATCAGCGTATAAAGAGGCTGGTTTTCCTGCATTGATATGCCATGCGGGCATCTTCAACAAACTCTCTGCATGTACTTTTATGTAGCGTGCACTGGTTTTGTTAAAGGTTGCTGAAAATCGATGGTATGGAATTTTAACAATCTCTGGGTTTTCAGCAGGATCTGGATTATGAGGGTTGACAACTTCCCTTGGATTTGAATAGTTTTCCCCATCCACTGATGTTGCATAGGTCACATATTTTGGGAGTATCAAAAGGTGCCAATTGGCTTGAGCCTGTACATTTAAAAAATCCATTTCGACCTTATTTATTGCTTGGACTTTGCCCAAGTCCAATATAAAATCCATATGTTTCCCTTTATAGGCTACCCAATTGGCGTCTTTATCTGGAAACCTCCACGATTCAAAAGCACCAAAAATTCCATCGGTGAGTCGGGTGAGTTCTTCTGCGCCTTTACTTGGTAAACTAATCGGAATGATTTTCTTTTGAAATGAAACTGCATCTTGCATTTGCTCCATTCTAGAAAACATTCTTTTAAAATTGGTAGCGTAATCTTCTAGACTAATCGCTCGTTCCCCTATTCTTTTAATACCCGCATCCTTAGCTCGTGAAACAAAGGTGTTCACTTTTTCTTTCATCATTGGTTTTACTACAACATTCCCTTTTGGATTGTGTTCATAAAAACTCCCCGCTTGTCCAATGGGTATTTGTCCTGCGATTTGTATTTCAGCAATTAACAGAGGAAGTCTGGCTTCTTCTAAACGAGTTTGTTTTTCAAAATCGTTTCCTACGCTGCGTATCGCTTGGTCAAACAAATCATGATAAACCGTCATCATTTCTGGTGAGAGGTAATTGTTCACAGCGTCTCGAGGATCACCAAAAATGTTAAGTCTAAAATTATTTTGAAGAAGCGCCTCTTTCATACGGTCAATATATTCTCGAACAAAAGGGGCTCCAGCTCCGTAATAGCCTATTAAAAAGTCATTGATAATTGTATCCGAGTCAGCTTCAGGATCCCACATTAATTTAGCAATCAAGTACGCTCTGAGGTGTCCAAATTCTCCTTTGTTACCCGTCGCTTGCATGAATAAAGCACCCACTTTGTTTTTAATGTAGAACTTGATATTGGGTCCTATTGTGTGCAAATTTGGAAAAGGACTTACCGGGTTTGCAAATTGAATATTATAATCCCAGATCAAAATGTCCTGACTCATTTTTCCCCAATCTTGAAGATCTTTAGTAAAGGCAGGATCGGTATTAAAAACTGGTTTTTCTCTTGTGCTTTCAATATTACAAAGCATGATGTTGACATTGGGTTCTGCCACAATATTGCTAGGAGCTGCTCTGGTGTACCAATAAGCCAATGTTGAAATGATCTTATCCGGAATGGCTCTAGCAACCTTATTAACAAACCAGACCATAGAGCCACTGGGTAGATTACCATATTTTTTATTTAGTGCAGTACAAGGACCACACTGACAGTATTTGTCATTATCATTTTGGCTCACAGACCAGTATTTGGCTTTTGGGTTTTCGGCAATACGCTCTTTTAAGGTGCTTACTAAGGTTTGAAAAACAGCTTCGTTGGAAAGACAGAGTTGGGTTACTGGATTTCTTTCTCCATCAATTAGTGAAAAATATTCTGGATGTGTTTTACCATATTTTTCTGGTGGAATGAGGACTTCAAATGTGTGGACGAAAAGCCCCCAAGAATCTCGAGAGGAAAGTTTATGCCATGCTGCATATTCATCATCTCTTGCGTCATAATATGAAGTAGTACGGTATTTTATCTGAGGAATATCTACTTTTTTTTCAGGAAAATTAAAGGTCGTGGACTGAGGAACCAAAACAACATCATCTGCACTGTATTTTCTATATCCAAAGCTTTCCAACAAAGAATATATTCCATTAACGAGCCCTTTTTCTTTTCCTCCAATAATTATTAAATTTTTTCCTTCCGGATAAAATAGATAACCATCCTCTTCCAATTCTTTGGATGACAGAGAGGCCGTTGCTGCTGCTTGAGTATTGCCTAAGTAGATCGCATTGACTCCTTGGTAAACGTTTTCCCTAACGATCTCTAGGGGTTTTCTTGAATTTTTAGATAAATAATTTTGTAATTGTTCTGCGGCATGAAGTTCCTGAGAACTTGCCTTTTTGGGAATTACAATTTTGACATTTGTCTTTCCTTCAAAAATTAATTCTTTTAATTCTTTGATCTCCCCTGAACACGCATAATGAGGCAGTGTCGCTATTCCTCCCAAAGCAAGACCTGAAGTTTTTAGAAAAGCAGCTCTTGATAGATGATTTTTTTTACTCATAATGGATTTTTTTTATCACTCTTAGGATTCTATAAATTAAAGGGACAATTCTATTTGACCCTTCAAGTTAATTGTTTTTTTTTATTTGCTTAATCCTGGCTAACTTCAATTCATTGTTTTTAATTTCCATCGGTGCCAAACAATTTTTGTTAGTCGTCATAAATGTTTCTATTTTAGAATTTCTAAATTAAATCTTCATGAAAAAACTGTGTTTACTTCCGATAGTATTTCTCACCTTACTTTCTTGTGAGAAAGAAAGTGATCCTCCGATGCTTATTCCAAGTACCCCCAATGAGGATACAACGTCTCTACAATAGAGCAAGCAGTATAAAAATAGAACTTGCATCAGTTCTTAAACAAAACGGGGTTTAAGGGCGAGTTAACGATTTGACCAACCTCGACTCCAGGGCACCATGTTTCCCAATCTTTTTGTTGACCTTTATTTTCCGGGGCTTTCAATTTTATTTCATGATCCATGTAAATGATGGTCATCACTTTCCGAACGTGATTTGTTGTATTTGCTCCTGCTCGGTGAAAGATCCAGCCCGAGTGGAAGCTCACTTCCCCAACATCAAAAGGCTCTATTGTATGAGGAAAGTCCGTTACTCTTAGCCGATCTCCAATTAGATGTTCACTTTCATCACTGATGGATAATGCCCTTCCCTCTTGAATTTGATGACTGCCGGCACTGAATTCAAGTGGTCCCATTTCCAATGGCGTTGCTTGCAGGGGAATCCAGGCCGTAATCGTTTTATCCGATGAAAGAGGCCAATAGTATTGATCTGCGTGCCAAGGGGTAATGCCTCCTCCACTTTCTTTAAATAACGCTTGGTCATGGTATAAGCGTACCCCAGAAACTCCCATCAATTCTGCTGCAACTCCTGCCAGACGCGGACTAAAAATGAGCTTCTTAATATCAGGGTCTTCACGCCATAAATTAAATAATTGTAAGAAGGCTTTGCCGTAAGTGTCTCGCTCTTCTAAAGGAGTAGAATCTGTAATCATTTCTGCTACTTTAGCAGATATCACAGTATTGAAATAGGATACAACCTCCTTAGGTAGAAGCTCTTTGATTTTAATATAAGCGTGTTCTCTGTAAAATTCAATCTGAGATTCAGATAACGGAAATACCGTTTTTAAAAGTATTTCAGCATTTTTTTTATTTATACCATTGGAGAACTTAGAATATCCCATACCCTAAAAATAAAAAAATTATTGGGGTTCTCTCACCCTAATTTATTCTAACGTAATCCCTTTAAAAAGATCAAAATATTGGCTTGCAGGATTTTTTGATTGGTATTAGGTGAGGTTTTCAGTGAACTACATTCAAATCAAAGAAAAAATCCTCCATTGGGAGGGCTTTAATTGCTTGTTAGGTCTTTTTTAGTGTAATGTTAAGGTTTAATCCCCTAGTATTCAAAGTTGCAGCACAACTAATTTATTAGGAGCCATTAAGTCCCTGAACAATGATTAATTACAAGCCTATTGCTTTTAACTGTTCTTTTCTTAGTTTGGAATGTAGTTTTTTAATAAGGCTTTTTCTATTCGAATCATTGATAAGGTTTTTCTGTTCAAACGGATCATTTTTTAAATCGTATAATTCTGAATTCTCTGATCTAAGCCATTTTAAATATTTAAATTGATCGGTAATGAGAATTCGATAATCCATTTGTGCGGTCCATGGAAAAGGTTTTTCATTACTGAAGTATTCTATAAAAGCATGATCACGAATCTTCAATTTCTTTCCTGAAATCAAGGGTACTAAGGATAACCCCTGTATTGTATTTGATTTTGGAATTTTAGCAAATTCGAGTATAGTAGCTGATAGGTCTATTGATAGGGTTAAACCATCAACTTCAGGAACCTGATTTTTAATTGTAGGGGCAAAGACTATTAGTGGTGATTTAATCGATTCCTCGTAGGGCATTCTCCTTTCAAGAGAAAAACCATGTTCTCCGAAGAAATATCCATTATCACTTGTTACAATTATTATAGTATGCTCAAAAAGTTTCTGTTCTTTAAGAGTTTTTACAATTGCTCCAACACTTTCATCAATACTTAACATCATTTCAGACCGCTTTCGAATGGATTCTTCTGATACTCCGAGGTCCATACTTTTCTCCCATTGTGGATCTTCGTTTAAAAGCTCATTTCTCAATCGAAATGCAGCTTCGATCACAGGTTTGTCTCTATCGGCTTTTGCATCAGGTGAATAAGAAGGACTCCTTTCAAAAATTTCATGAGCATATTTTCCAAGGTGTCTGTTAGCCGGTATAAATTCCTTAGGAATTGAGAGATCCGTGGTTCCATCATCATTTTGTCTTGCCTCGGGATGTATTCCTTTATGTGCTACATATAGAAAAAATGGATTTTCTTTATTTCTCTTAATAAAATCAACAGATTTATCTGTTAAAAGATCAGTAATATATCCATTGGTTTTAAGCTTTATCCCGTTTTCAAATAAAACAGGATCAAATACTTTCCCTTGACCCTCAAAACTTATCCAATAATCAAACCCAGGTCGAGGTTCAGGGCTGTTTCCCATATGCCACTTACCAACATGACCCGTCTTGTATCCAAATTTTTGAAGTTCTTTCGGAAAAAGATCTAATAAAAAACTTGCTTGGTCACGAGCACTATTATCAATAATCCCATGTCTTGAGGGATATTGACCAGTCAAAATACTAGCTCTGTTTGGTGAACATAGTGGTACAGTATGATAGGCTCGATTAAATTTTGTTCCTATGATTGCTAATGAATCAATATTTGGAGTTTTTAAATAACTATGGCCGCCGCCACTCCATTCGTCATATCTCATATCATCAACCACAATTAAAATGACATTTGGTGTTTCTTGAGAATATAAAAATTGCATGTAATGGGCTACAATAATTAAAAGCATTAGTCTTTTCATATATAAAATTTATTTCTACTAAAGTTATAGCTTTAATTAACTCGTTTTCTAACAAAAAACCGTTATACTTTAATCGTATAACGGTTTCATCATTTTTGACTAGTTTCCCCTATCATTCAAAATTGCCCTAAAGCTACTACCGCTGTAAGAAACAATATCAAATTCCCCCGTAATAGTTTCTTTGAATGAGATATTTAAATTTTAAAAAAAAAGAAGAATATCTGGGTTAGATATTCTTCTTTAAAAAAACCAAACATAGAACTACCTAAAATTAATATCCAGGATTTTGAATTAACTCTGGGTGTTTTTGTAAAATAGTTGTTTCAATAGGTCGGAAATAGTATTTTTCTGGAAATACTATAACACTATAATAATTTATGGGAAAAGTTTCATAGGAGTAATCATAGATTGACTCATCTCGTCCAGTGTAAAAATCAAAAGGTTCTACTCCAGGCTTTAATTTTCCAGTAATTTTTACGCCTGTCATTGTCAATTTAGGTCCAGTTCCCCATCTTCGAACATCATAAAATCGATGACCTTCAAAACTTAATTCTAATCTTCTTTCATTTCTGTACCTTGCTAAAAGATCCGCACCGGTTTCTGTTAATGCTGGCATACCTGCTCTATAACGAATTAGATTCAAATAATTTTTTGCTTTGTTATCTTCACCAAGAGCAATACTAGCCTCAGCATAATTTAACAATGTTTCGGTATGCCTAAGGATTACTTGAGGTGTTGAGGT
>JALRDC010000087.1 GCA_023262245.1 Flavobacteriaceae bacterium | reverse complement strand
CAGACCTTTTTCTACGGGGGTGGTGGCAGCTTGCCGGTAATACCGCGCGGCGCCGGCAAATTGGCGAGCTTTGCTTAAAGAATCGGCTTTTTCCGTGAAGGCCACGTAGCGGTAATACCCCGGAAACCCTTTTTTCTTCCTACAAGAAGTTTTGCAATGATTTTTTTATTTTTATTTATTTAATACCCTTCTCGCTGATTATCAACTCTATAACTTACTCGAAAAAGTTCCAAATTATGCCAAAGCGGATCGAAAAATCTCTGTAGGGAACATAGGGTGCCGCATAATAGTCGTAGGCAGTGTCTTCATTTAGCAAATGTTCTATTGGAGAAGATATGTTTTCTAGTTTTAAGAAGAGACGGGAACTTTTAATTTTTGCATTAAAGAAAAAATCTACACGAGGGTATTCTCCTATCTTGGTATTGTTTTGAGTAACAAACTCAGCTAAGATCGGGTTGTATTGGTCCGCATAATAATCAGTGAAAAATACAAAGGTGGCTCCTGACTGAAAGAACAGTGCCTTATTAAAAATAGAAGACGTTAACATAATCGTACTGCGAATTAACCACTCGGGTACATTAAGCGCTTTTGGACCGCTTAAGATATCATCTGTATTCTCTTCTTGATTTACTCTTTGATATTGCACATTGTTGACCCAAGAAAATTTACCGAAATTGAGTCGCTGATCAAAACGTGCTTTAAAATAATCAATCTTATTCTCGGTTTGAAGTACCGTTATTTTAAATTTTTCATTCAAATTTCTAAGTAGAGTAGTATTGTTCAAAAAGGTGTACCGGTCTATGGAAGTCCAAGCTCCACTGAGACTTCCCCATTTGGGATGTGCAATGGAAACGGTTTGAGTAGTAAAGTCTTGATTTTCTAAAGTAGAATTTTCCCAATTGTATTCTTTATAGTCACTTTGCAATAAATAATAATTAAAATTTAAGGGCTGAGAGCGGTATTTGTAGGAGGCTCCTATGCTGATATCTTTAACAATAGAGCGACTCAATTCAAATTTTAATGCCTGGGTAGCATAATCCTTTTTCAAAGATTGATAGGCTTCGGCCTGAGTACGGATGCCTAAAATTTCTTTTTTCCATCTCAGCTGGGCTGCAAACTGGCTGGCATCTATGCGATCTGAAAGTAAAATGTCTTTTTGATATTCCTTTGCTCCCAACTCATATTCCCATTTATGATGGTATAAATCAAAATTAACTTTTCCCAAAACCCGATCTTTATATGCTGCAAAAAAATTGTTTTCTAAGGTATTGAAGATCGTGAGGTCGTCAATACTGGGAGTATCATAAGCTTCATAGAAATAAGGACTGATCCTACTCTGAATATATTGATAAGTTTTGTTTTCCAAATTGGCTCTATATCCTACAGCCATTTTATAAACTGTGGTATCCTTAGCAATGGGTAACATTTGGTAGCGGTGTTCCATAAAGTATCGCTTTCCTTTTAAAACATTATCCGCATTAATATGTGTTTGCAGTCGATTACGATCTAAAAATCCATCGTAGAAAACACTTTGTTCATTTCCATTTTCATCGAGTATGGGTTCTCCATTCTCATTAGCAACAACATAGTTGGGAGCATTTTCAAAAAAATAAACAGAATCATTTATCAATCCACCGTTTACCTGATTCTCAAGGGACTGGGTGGTTTGATGTAAACGCAATCTATATTTTTGATTGTAGGTCTGATACTGTGAACTTATTCTAAATTGTCTCGATCTGCTTAAAGATGCTAAATACTTACCTAACGAACGAAAACCACGGAAGGAAACTGCAATGTTAAACTTAGGAGAGGTATTGATTGCTAGGGTTGCATCCAAATGCTGTCCTTGTTGAAAGGTAGATTTAAAAAACAGTTCCGTGTATGGAGAGGGAACTTCATAATAAGCAATGTCTTCCTTTTCAAAATATCCAAAATGTTTTACTCGAGCTCCCATTTGAGGAGTGAAGGGCTGTTCGTGAAAATTGTATCCCAATTTATTGAATGCTTCTCCCATATTGGGAAAAGTTAAATATTCAAAATAATCTTTTCGTAAAAAATTAAAAGTATACTCTCCTTCCAAAGATAGACTGGTGTCAACTTTTTTCTCTGTCCCGTCCATAAACATGATCCTGTAGTCATTAACGGTAACCTGTTCCATAGGCTTGACAAAAGGGATAAACCTTTTTTTCTTCAAATCCTTTATTTCTGATTTCAGCTCTTCTTCAGAAAGATTTTGTTTTACACTTTCATCAAGGATTCCCTCTTTTTCAGCATTTAGGGTATCTTTGACAACCTCCTCAAACTCTTGCACAGTTTGAAGGGAATCCCTTGAGAGAGGTTCTTTTTGCTGACTCCAGAGCAATGTCTGTAGGAGAAAAAGAAGAACAAAAAGGGGGATGCGCATAGCAAAGTTAATTTGTTTGCGAAGTTATGATAAATGTAAGTAACTTGTGATAAGGTATAAAACATAAAATTTGGTTAATCTTAATGCTTGACGTTCAATTTACATCACTATTGGAAGCAGGCACAGATGAAGTTGGCAGGGGTTGCCTAGCCGGACCCGTTACCGCTGCTGCAGTAATCTTACCTTCTACTGTTGATCTACCGCAGCTAAACGATTCCAAAAAAATAAGTGAGAAACAACGTTTTGAGTTAAGACCCTTAATAGAAAAACAGGCAATAAGTTTTGGAGTAGCTCATGTATTTCAAGAAGAAATAGATGAGACTAACATCTTGCGAGCTTCAATTAAGGCAATGCATCTTGCCCTTGAAAAACTCATTAAGAAACCGGAATACATCTTGGTTGATGGAAATCGATTTCATGCTTTTGGTAAAATTCCACATCAATGCATTATTAAAGGAGATGGGAAATATCAAAATATAGCCGCTGCATCCATTCTTGCAAAAACCTATAGAGATGACTACATGAAGAAAATAGATGCTGAATTCCCTTACTACGGCTGGGAGAAAAATAAAGGCTATCCTACTCACTCTCATCGGGAGGCTATAAAAAAGTTTGGAAGCTGCCTGCATCACAGAAAATCTTTTCAATTGCTCCCAAAGCAACTTCAACTAGATTTGTAAGTCTTTTGTTCTACAAAACCGTTGATGAGTTCGTTAATAAGATTTCAAAAAATACAAAAAAGGGGGGATAGAGTTTTTTAAATTTGATTCCATCTATGCAGAAAAAAATCATCCTTCTTGTAGGCCTTCTAATTTTGGGGTGTAAGCCCGAAAAAAAAGAACCCTTGAATATCTTGGATTGTATCCCACAAAACACCTTTGCCACTCTTCAGCTTAATGACAAAAACATGTTGGAAAGTGCGCTTAATAACCTTTCTTTTTTAGAAGAATTAGCAAAACTACAACCCGAGCTGTATCAAAAAACTAAGGCTGTTATTCCTAAAGATTTTACCCCCAATTCCCTATTGTCTTTTACCCCCGAGGGTAAAGCAGCAATTGCAGTCTCCTTTATTTACTCCACTTCTCCTTTGGACACCTTGCCTAAATCATTGCAAGCAGCATTTACTTACAATAATGTTCCCATATTTGTTGAAGAAGTTGCAGGGCATTCAATTTACAGTGCAGAAATTGAGAAGGTTACTATTTTAAGCAGTTCCCAGTTAGTGCTTGAAAACAGTATCCGCAACATACAATCTAAGAAAAAAGGAATTCAGGAAAATGTTTTTTATGAACTCGCAGCAATAAGTGATGAAAATGCTCCCATGAATCTTTATTTGCATCAGGACATTGAATCGTTATTAAAAGAGATTTTTCCAGCTACCGAACTTTTCCCTTTTATGGGAAGCAGTTGGTTTTCCTTTGATTTTAATACAAAAAAAGATCCTTTTACCCTAGATGGAGTCAGTTTTATCAACGATTCCATACCAGATGAAATTCGTTTTTTAAAGGGCTTAGAAGCACAACCGCTTTTAAGCCCGGAATATGTTCCACAAAATTTTGATGCCTATCTTGCATTGGCGCTTAGTGACTATAAAGCTGTAGAGGACAACTTCAAACAATATAGTCGATACCAAAACATTCCTTTAACAAATATAAATTTCGACGCCCTTAGTAATGTAGATGAAATAGCATGGATAAGAACAAAATCTAATAAAGCCCTGTATTTTCATTTAAGTAATTCAGAAAGTACTGCTCCTCTTATTAGTACTTCTTCGGAAGTAACGGATCGTTATCGGAATGTGGAAATTCAAAGTCAAACCCTACCCAACGATATTGAAAGGTTTCTGGAAGCTTTTGGGATGGCATTTCATCCAAATTTAGTTTCAAAAATGGATGACTTTTTGATTTTTGCAGATGATAAAGCCTTCTTAAAACAGCTCATAAGTAACCGTCTTGATGGCAATACTTTGGAGAACGATTTTAATTTTAAAAGCCTGCAAGAAGATTTGGCAGATAACAGTACCTTTCTTTGGGTAGGAAAAACGACAAATCTTAAAAATCAATGGGAAGAACTCCAAACAGATAAAAAGAAAGAATGGGATCAAATAAAACTAAAAAAATATCCCCTTGTTGCCCTTCAGGGTATTGCTGAAAACAAGTTTGTCCAAAGTCGTCTTACTGCCCAGTCCGACAATCCCGAGCAACAAAAAAATACGGTGATAAACCAATATAGCTTCAATCTTGATGCGCCACTCGCTCGAGCGCCGCAATGGATTAAAAATCACAGAAACAAAACCCAGGATATAGTTGTTCAAGACCAAAACAATGTTTTGTACTTATTTTCTAACACAGGTACCCTCTTTTGGAAGAAGCAATTATCCGGTCCTATTGTCGGAGATATCGAACAGGTTGATCTCTATAAAAACAGACGCCTTCAAATGGCATTCAGAACCCCCGATCGTTTTATGATACTTGATCGAAATGGAAAAATTGTTCCTCCTTTTAATAAAAAGATCTCTTCAGAAGCTCCCCAGCACTTGGCTGTTTTTGATTATGATCTCAACCGAAATTACCGCTTTTTATTAAGTCATGGAAAAAAAGTAGCAATGTATGACAACCGAGGTAAGAACGTTTCAGGATTTCTTTTAAAGTCCTTGAAACAACCTTTACAAAACCCTCCAAAACACATTCGTTTTAAAAATAAAGACTACATCGTACTTCAAGATATAGAGGGTCAAATTAGGATTCTTAATCGTCAAGGAAAAGACCGTATTCGCCTTAATGGTACTGCAAATAGTTCGTTGAATCCTGTCTTTGAATATCGAAATACTTTTGCTACAACAACCAAAGACGGAGCTCTTTTACAGATTGATACTAATGGAAACCTAGCTGTCAGTTCCCTAGATTTACGACCAGGACATCAGATTGATATGACTACAAAATCGTTAGTCACCCTCTCAGAAAATAAATTGATTATCAAAGGGATTCCTGTCATGCTTCCTTACGGAAACTATACTCCTCCAAAGATTCATTATATCAACAACACCCTCTATGTTACCCTCACCGATCTGGATACTCAAAAAGTATATGCTTATTATAGTAACGGTTCCCCTGTTGGTGGATTTCCGGTCTACGGAAGTTCCGCTGTAGACCTCTCCAATGCGGATAACGACCAGGCAATAGAAATGGTAGTAAAATCTGAAGAAGAAGGGGTATTGATTTATCAAATCAATTAGTGGGGCAACTTACACAAAAATCAACTCCTAAAAAGAAATAAAAGTCCGCTATATTTCTTTAGGGATGTCGTTAATAGAATCCTTCAATAAAAAGTTATTTTACCAATGGATTTTTAGGTGCTTTCCACAGTGTGTAAAGGGAATCCAAATTATAGGTAAGTGCTGTCGGATCTAAATCAATTAATCCATCACCATAAGCCCTTTGTAAAATATCTTCAATAAGAAAATCCTCGTAATTATTTTCGGGATCATAGGTATCCTTTAAGGATAGCTTAAATAAGGAGGCTGTGGTTTGATAAAAAAAAGCTCTCCAACCATTGCGTAATTCTTTAACAAGGGTGTGGGTAGTTTCTCCAGTTTGTCGGTGGACTAATTTGATCAAAATTCTTCCCTGAGAACGAGAGAGTTTTTTTAGCTCTTCTTCAAACTCATCATAGATAAACTTTTCAATACGCTTGATATACGCTTTCTTTTTGCGTTTACTTTTAATACTCTCAAGTCGTATACTCAAAGTATCTAAACGGTCTGAGGCTAATTTGGCATAGGGATACACCCTTAATGTACGATTCCGTAAAATCACATATTCACGTAATTCCTTCATGCTTCTAAATTTCAGGGGCTGAAAAAGAACCACCTCCTGCAAACGAATCCCTGCCTGAGGTAAAGAATCAGTCTCAAATTGATACAAGCGTTCCCCCTCAAAATCTTCTGGTGGCTCAATTTGGGTATATCCAAAAGCTGAAAACATCAAAAGGAGGGTTAAAAGAACTCTGTGTGTCATATTTTGGAAGTAAATATTAAAAGTTGCTTATTAGGGATGATTTTAGCTATTCTTAAATTTATGGAATCAATTTTTTTTGCAAGTGCAAAAGTACAAATATTTTGCCGTTGACTATTTTATAAGGGAATATTCTTACTTTTGAAAATTCTTAAATTCAACCTTATTTTATGAGTATACTCGACAAAAAAGCAATTACATTTTTAGAAAATTATTTAAACAATGCCGCGCCTACGGGATATGAGAGTAGCGGACAAAAAATTTGGATGGAGTACCTCAAACCTTATGTGGATGAGTTTATTACTGACATCTACGGAACGGCAGTGGGAGTAATTAATCCTCAGGCCAAATATAAAGTGGTTATCGAGGGGCATTCTGATGAAATTTCTTGGTATGTAAATTACATCTCTGATGACGGTCTAATCTATGTAATCCGAAATGGGGGTAGTGATCATCAAATTGCTCCTTCTAAATGGGTAAATATTCACACTAAAAAAGGAATCGTTAAAGGCGTATTTGGTTGGCCTGCAATTCATACCCGGAAAGCTGGTAAAGAAGAAACTCCCAAGCTCGATAATATTTTTATTGATGTTGGAGCCAAAGACAAAAAAGGGGTAGAAAAGCTAGGAGTCCATGTTGGGTGTGTCATCACCTACCCAGATGAATTTAAAATATTAAATAAAGATAAATTTGTCTGTAGGGCAATTGATAACCGAGCTGGAGGTTTTATGATTGCTCAAGTTGCTCGTTTATTAAAAGAGAATAAAATAGAACTCCCTTTTGGTCTATACATTACTAATTCTGTCCAAGAAGAAGTAGGGCTTAGAGGAGCCGAAATGATTACTGAAACTTTAAAACCCGACCTTGCAATAGTAACAGACGTATGTCATGATACGACCACTCCCATGATTAATAAAAAAGAACAGGGATTGATTCATATGGGAAAAGGTCCTGTAATTTCTTATGCTCCTGCGGTCCAAAACAACCTTAGAGAGCGAATTATTGAAACAGCAGAAAAACAAAAAATACCCTTTCAACGTCTTGCATCCTCTCGCTATACTGGAACGGATACTGACGCTTTTGCTTACAGTAATGGTGGGGTTGCATCCGCTTTAATTTCCTTACCCCTACGCTATATGCACACAACGGTAGAAATGGTTCATCGCGATGATGTTGAAAATGTTATTAAACTTATGTATCAAACTTTATTGACCATAAAAGACGGAGAGTCTTTTAGTTATTTTAAAAGTTAGCCTGCATTTATTGTAAAGAAATTTTGAATTAAGCTAAAGGTAGTTTAGCAATAGCTTTATTGATTCGTTTCACCACCCCGGGACCTTCATAAACAAACCCAGTATAAAGTTGAATAAGAGAAGCTCCCGCTTCTAATTTTTCAATAGCATCTTCAGGTTTGTGAATCCCTCCTACTCCAATAATCGGGAAGGCAGCATTACTTTTTTCTACTAAAAAACGAATTACAGCAGTACTTTTATCTTTTAAGGGTTTTCCACTCAGTCCACCCATTTGCTCTTTATTAGGCGAATGAAGCCCTTCTCTACTTAAGGTTGTATTAGTCGCAATGACACCATCTATTTTTACTGAAGTGACAATTTCTATAATATCTAAAAGTTGTTCTTCTGTCAGATCTGGTGCGATTTTTAACAAAATAGGTTTAGGCGTATCCTTTTTGTTGTTTAAATCTTTTAAAGTAGCCAATAGATGAGTTAAAGGCTCTTTGTCTTGAAGTGCTCTTAGATTTGGTGTATTTGGAGAACTAACATTGACAACAAAATAATCAACATGATCAAAAAGGGCCTCAAAACAATAGATATAATCATTTACAGCCTCTTCATTTGGAGTACTCTTATTTTTGCCGATATTTCCACCTATCAGCACGCCCTTATTCTTTCTAAGTCGTTTCACAGCGGCTTCAACTCCTTCATTATTAAAGCCCATTCTATTGATTAAACCCTCATCCTCTGGCAGGCGAAACATTCTTTTTTTAGGATTACCATCTTGCCCTTTTGGAGTTAGCGTCCCAATTTCTATAAAGCCAAAGCCAAAATTTGACAACTCTTGAAAGAGCTTTGCGTCTTTATCAAATCCAGCAGCAAGCCCAACAGGGTTGGGGAATGTTAATCCAAAGAGTTCTTGTTTAAGACTTTTGTCTTTAATGCCGTAAATGGTTCGTAAGAAATATCCCACCCCTGGAATTTTATGAACGATTTTAATGGATTTAAATACGGTATGATGAACCCACTCAGGATCGAACAAAAAGAGAAACGGTTTTATCAGTAGTTGGTACATAAGGCTAAAAAAAATCCCGCTAACAGCGGGATTATATTAAAAACTATTTCTTTGCAGGAGGTGCATTTAGCTTAGAACTCATATCTAGAGATATAGCGGTGCGTTCAATTTTGAGTTTTCCTGCCATCGTTTCTATGATACAAGTATTATCCTTGTCGTTCAACTCCATAACTTTTGCATGAACTCCGCTTTTAGTGATGATTCGGTCTCCCTTTTTTAGGGTGTTCATAAAATTCTTTTCCTTTTTTTGTCTTCGCTGTTGTGGCAAAATGATAAAAAAGAAAAATACCACGAGCATTAAGAGTAAAAAGGGAAGTTGTCCCGAAAGGCCTTCTGACATTATTTAATTTTTAGTTTTGTTGACGTGCTCTAGCTTGTGCTTCCCGTTGCTGTTGCTTTACAGGGTCAGGAGTTACATTAGCTTTTATTCTTAGCATTTCTCTTCCAGCAGCAGTATTTGCTGATAGAGTAACTGATTTTTGCTGAAGTCCAGGTTTGTTGCTAGAGTCAAAACTTACTGTAATTGTTTGCGACTGCCCAGGAGCTATAGGTGTGTTCTTTGGATAGTCTGGCACTGTACATCCACAACTACCACGAGCATCTACAATGATAAGATCAGCACTCCCTGTATTAGTGAATGAAAATTGGGTAGTTACCCGATCTCCTTCGTTTATGGTTCCGAAATCATGAGTAATCTTGTCGAAAGTCATTACCGGACCAGCAGCTGCTGGAGCAGACTGAGTTGAAGCACCATTGCTCGAATTGTTGATTTTTTTTGCTGCGCTATCTTGACAAGCAGTAAAAAAGGTGAGCGAGGTAGCGAGACAAAGAATAATTAAATTTTTCATTTTTTCTTTTTAAATATAGGGTCAAAAATAAAAAAATTATATGATTACAGCAAGCCCCTACCTGTTTTGATCATTCGCTTTTCTAAGGTGAATTCACGTACTAATTTATCCAAAACGCCATTCACAAAATTATTGCTGTTTGGCGTTGAATAATCTTTGGCAATTTCAAGATATTCATTCAGAGTAACTTTTGTAGGAATTTGGGGAAAGTACAATAATTCTACAATGGCTATTTTTAAGAGCACTCCGTCCAATTTAGCGATCCGTTCTGCCTCCCAATTGGGCGTTTTACCCTCCAATTCTTTTTGAAGTTTTGCATCCTCTTGAATAGTTCTTTCCAAAAGCGTAACTCCAAAGGTTAAATCTTCTTGATTTTCTATCGGTTTTGGGAATTGAAGACTGTTCGAGTCTTTAATGTCAATTTGTTTCAACATTTTTAACATAAAAGTATTGACCACAGGCAAGTCATCGATCCAAGTTAATTGATTATCCTCTAAATAATCAAAGAGATATGACGAGGGTGCAATCGATTCTTTAAAGCATTTATAAAGCCATTGTAAATCCTCAATTTCTGTTGGGTTTTCTATTTCTAAATAAGTTTGAAACGATTCTGTTTGGATCATTTCGTCTATTAAGTCACTTAAAAACTTGAACTCTAAATCCCATCTAATAAATTTTTTATTTTTTAAATGTTTTTTTAGGGTCTCGTGATCGTAAATAAATTGCAATATGCTATTTTGCGCCAAACGTTTCAAACAAAGATATTTTTTGTCGCTTTTTATTTGATGCTTTTCGTAGGCAATTAATTGGTCTGATACATGGTGTTTAAGGGCGTTAAATAAAGCTAGAAGCAAAAGGTATAGGTCAAAAGTTTGTGCGACACTTTTTTTAAAAAATAAAACTTCATCTTCGAGTTTTTCTTCTTTTGCTGTAGAAAAAGAATAAACAGACTGCATTACTTTAATACGAATGTGTCGTCGTGTGAGCATGTAAGAGAACTTTTGTGCAACGAAAATAATTCTTTCAACTTAAAATGTATCCTTATCTTCCAAAAAAGTTTTGATTTTGGAATGAATTTATGCTCCTTCATTTCCTTACCTTTGGTTGGTTCATGAAAGCACTTCAATACCTTAATAAATATCTTTATAAATATCGAACCAAGCTTTTACTAGGTTTTTTGATCACAGTCATTGCTAGGATCTTTTCACTTTTCACTCCACGGCTTATCGGAAATATCCTTACGGCTGTAGAGCAGTTTCTTCAATCAGAAAACCGTGACTTTGAGTCTATTCAACGTTTTTTATTAATAAATATCCTAATTATTATAGGTACTGCTTTGGTCTCAGGCTTTTTTACTTTTTTAATGCGACAAACCATTATTAACGTTTCTAGATACATCGAATTTGATTTAAAAAATGAAATCTTTTGGCATTATCAAAGATTGACTCAGCGATTCTATAAAAACAACCGCACTGGAGATTTGATGAACCGTATAAGTGAAGATGTAGGGAAAGTGCGTATGTATTTTGGCCCAGCCTTAATGTATAGTATTAACACAGTCTCACTTTTTATAATCGTGATTTCATATATGGTTAGCATCGCTCCTATGCTTACCCTCTATACGGTACTTCCATTACCAATTTTATCAGTTACGATCTATAAATTGAGCCGTATTATAAATGAAAAAAGTACTCTGGTTCAAGAGGTACTTTCAAAGATGTCTTCTTTTGCCCAGGAAAGCTTTAGTGGTATTGCGGTAATTAAATCTTACAACCTTCAAGAAAAAATGAATCAAGGCTTTGATGATCTTGCTACTGAAAGCTATCAAAAAAACATGTCTTTGGTAAAAGTTCAAGCTTGGTTTTTTCCATTAATGATTTTACTAATTGGCTGTAGTAACCTGATCGTAATCTATGTTGGTGGAAATCAATACATCAATAACGAAATTGAAATTGGAGTCCTTGCAGAGTTTATCATATACGTCAACATGCTTACTTGGCCAGTAGCTGTGGTGGGTTGGATTACCTCAATTATTCAACAAGCAGAAGCTTCCCAAAAAAGAATTAATGCTTTTTTAGAAGAACAACCAGAAATTGAGAACGGAAAAGGAATCTCAAAAGAAATCCTGGGATGTTTTACCCTTAAAAACGTTTCGCTAACCTATCCAGAAACAAAAATAACTGCTCTAAAGGAAGTTGATTTAGAAATTCCAGCAGGAACTACCCTAGGAATAATTGGGAATATCGGGTCGGGAAAATCTTCTTTATTAGATTTAATATCCAGACTTTATGATCCTTCAAAGGGGGAAATCCTATTAGATGGTGAAGATCTTAAGAACTACACTTTGAGTCAACTGCGTGAGGCTATAGGTTACATCCCACAAAATGCCTTTCTTTTTTCTGAAAGTATCGAAGACAACATTCGTTTCGGATCATTAAATGCCTCTTTAGATGAGATCAAAGAGGCCTGTAAAAAAGCTGCGGTTCACAGCAATATTATGGGCTTTAAGGAAGGCTACCAAACGCTGTTGGGAGAACGTGGGGTAACCTTATCTGGAGGACAAATCCAAAGGGTATCTATTGCAAGAGCTTTGATTAAAAATCCTAAAATTTTATTGCTTGACGATTGCCTTTCAGCAGTAGATACCGACACAGAAGAAGAAATATTAAAACACTTAAAAACGATCTCTAAAGACAAAACGACATTAATCGTTAGTCATCGGATTTCTTCTTTAAAACATGCTGATAAAATTATTGTTTTTGAAAATGGTCAAATTGTTCAACAAGGCACACATACAGATTTGATGGGAGCTGAGGGATATTATAAAGAATTATTTGACAAACAACAGGCAGACCGAGCTAAATAATTTGTTTTGTTTAGTTTTTTTAATGAAATTGTATTAAATACTTATAAAAAATCAAACAAAATGTCTGAAAATTTTGAAGATAATCAGGAGGAAATCTTCTCTAAGGTCCTTAGAGCAGGGAGAAGAACCTACTTTTTTGATGTGAGGGAAACCAAAGCGAGTGATTATTATTTGACCGTTACGGAAAGTAAAAAGTTTACGAATGAAGACGGTTCTTATCACTATAAAAAACATAAAATCTACATTTATAAAGAAGATTTTGAAAATTTCTCGAACTATCTAAATGAGACCATGAATTTTATCTTTGAACAAAGAGGCGCTGAAGTGATTAGTGAACGTCACCAAAAGGATTTTATTCCAAACAGCATCAACTCAAAGTCACTGTAACATTCCTTCTTCTTTAATCAGCTTCACTTTTTACTTTTTCATTTGAAATTTTATTTCCACCTTTAGGGAATATAAATTTCTAAGGATGAAAAAGCTATTAATTGTTATATCCCTACTAATAAGTAGTTTGTTGCACAGTCAAGTTGACTTAAACTATTATCTAGATAGTACCCACCCATATAATCCAGAAATACCAACTCCAAAAGAACTCTTGGGTTATGAAGTAGGAACCTGGCACGTATCTCATGATCAATTGGTAAATTATATGTACAGATTAGCAAATGCCTCCGATAGAATTAGCATAGAAAACAGGGGTTCCACCTATGAGGATCGGCCCCTACTCTTACTAACCATTACAAGTCCAAAAAATCATAAAAATATTGAACGTATCCGTGAAAGTCATATTCGCCTGACTGAGAAGGGAAGTGAAACTATCAGCCTGTCAGAGCAACCACTAATCGTATATCAAGGCTTTTCAATCCACGGAAATGAACCCAGTGGAGCAAATGCTGGTTTGCTTACTGCCTACCATCTTGCTGCAAGCGAAGCTCCAGAAACAATTCAAATGCTGGACGATTTGATCATCTTGTTTGACCCTAGCTTTAATCCCGACGGATTACAACGTTTTTCCTATTGGGCAAACATCAATAAAAATCAAATGCTTACTTCCGATCCTAACGATAGGGAATACAACGAAGTTTGGCCCGGAGGAAGAACCAATCACTATTGGTTTGATTTAAATCGTGATTGGTTACCCGCACAACTTCCTGAATCCCAAGCTCGAATCAAGACTTTTTCAAAATGGCTTCCTAATATCCTTACTGATCATCATGAAATGGGAACCAATTCAAGCTTCTTTTTTCAACCTGGGGTCTCTAGTAGAGTCAATCCTTTAACCCCCATTATGAATCAAAAATTGACTAAAAAAATAGCCGATTTTCATGTAGAAGCTTTTGACCAATTAGGATCTCTTTACTATTCTGAAGAAGATTTTGACGATTTTTATTACGGGAAAGGTTCTACTTTTCCAGATGTCAATGGAAGTATTGGTATCCTTTTTGAACAAGCTAGTTCACGGGGTCACCTACAAGAAAGTGAAAACGGATTATTGAGCTTTCCCTTTACCATACGCAATCAACTGACTGCAGCATTTTCAACACTAAAAGCTGCTACAACTCTTCGTTTAGAGCTTTTAGATTATTTTAGAACATTTTATTCAGACCATAGAGAACAAGCAAGCAAAGACAAGAAAAAAGCAATCCTTGTAGGAAGTCCAAAGGATCCTGCTACCGCTTTTCATTTTGCCCAAATACTTGAACGTCATGACATTGAGTTTCACAAATTAAAAGAATCAACTACTCGAGGTGGGAAATCTTACAATCCCGAATCAAGCTATGTCATCCCCATGGAACAAAAGAAACATCAATTAGTCAAAGCAATGTTTAGCACGCAAAGTAGTTTTAAAGACAGTCTGTTTTACGACATTTCTGCCTGGACATTTCCCTATGCTTTTAATTTAAATCATCATTACGAAAACAATACCTCATTGGCTGCTGAGGCAGTAAATCAGCTTGAAGCACCCTATGGAAGCGTGGATAAAAAGGCTCGTTATGCTTACCTTTTTGAAGCACATCATTATTACACACCCAAATTATTAAACCTTCTTCATCAATCGAATATCAGAGTTAAAGTTGGACTTACCCCTTTTACGCTTGAAGGAAAAAAATACGATTATGGAACCTATATGATTCCTGTAAAAAATCAAGATGTAACCGAAGCAGAATTATACAGTACCCTTCAAAAAGCAGCAAAGCAAACCTTTATTAATATTACAGCCGTTTCTACAGGAAGAACAGAGGGCATTGATCTAGGTTCTCGAGATTTCACCACGGTAAAAGAAGCTAAGATTGCACTTCTAGTAGGTTCTGGAGTTCGAAGTTATGATGCAGGAGAAATTTGGCATTTGCTAGACACAAGGCATCAAATTTCCATTTCTAAATTGGACTTAAAAGACCTAGATGAAATCGATCTAGGTAAATACACCCATTTTATCATACCGAGTTTTAGTGGTTCGGGATTGGATGACAACTTAGAGCAAATCAAAAAATTCGTAAAAGATGGTGGCACCTTAATTGGTTACAGACAAGCAACGAGATGGCTAGATCAAAAAGAATTTATTGATCTTGAATTTTTAAAACAGAATCCTCAAGCGGTTGGAGTTTCGTTTGAAGATAAAGACAAATTTAGAGGTGCTCAAGTCACTGGGGGAGCTATTTTTAACACAAAAATTGATCGAAGTCATCCCATCAATTTCGGATACTTGAATCAAAATGTACCTGTATTTAGAAATACTAATTTATTCGTCAAAGCGGATGAAAACAGCTATAACAACCCTATTCAGTATACTTCAACTCCCTTGTTGAGTGGTTATATTTCGGAAGAAAACATAGAATTACTAAAAAATAGTGTTCCTGTAAAAATCAATAAAATGGGTAGCGGTGTTGTTATTGCTCTTACAGACAACACAAATTTTAGAGCCTTTTGGTATGGGACCAACAGGATCTTGACCAATGCGATCTATTTATCTGATAAGATGTAACTACAGAATCTGTTGACCGTTTGGAATTTTGGACTCAGGAGTAAGTAGGACAACTTCTTGATTATCGTTGGCTCCAAGAACTAAACACTGGCTTTCGAAATTGGCCACTTTACGGGTTCCTATATTTACAACTGCAATAATTTGTCTGTTGGGAAGTTCTTCTAGTTTGTACCGTTTTGTAATTTGCGCAGAGGAATACAGAATTCCAAGAGGTCCAAAGTCAATTTCCAGTTGATATGCAGGTTTTTTGGCTTCTGGAAATTCCTTAGCGGATCGAATGGTACCTACCCGTAAATCCAGCATTTCAAACGTAGCGTAGTCTATCATAGAATTTAAATATCAACAAAAATAGTACTTTTAAAATCAGTAAAAAATTCAATTATGGCACTTGTAGAATCCTATATGCTACCCCTAAACACAACCGCCCCCTCTTTTTCTCTTCCCAATGTTGTGAGTGGAGAAATGCAAACTTTAGAGCAATTAAAAGGAAAGAAAGGAACCCTTGTTGTTTTTATGTGTAATCATTGTCCTTACGTAATTCATCTGCTTGAGGGAATTATTAAAACCGCTAAACATTTTTCGGAAAAAGAAATTGCTACTCTTGCCATTTCAAGCAACAACATCCAATCGCATCCTCAAGATCATCCAGAAAAAATGAAAGATTTAGCTTTAGAAAAAGCCTTCCCATTTCCCTACCTCTACGATGCGTCTCAAGAAATAGCTCACAAGTATCAAGCAGCCTGTACCCCCGATTTTTATCTTTTTGATGAAGATCTGTTATTAGTTTATCGTGGGAGGTATGATGACTCTAGACCGGGCAATGAAATTCCTGTAAGTGGAAAAGATTTACATGAAGCAGCAGATTTGATGCTTCAAAAAAAGTCTCAGAAAGAGTTGCAGTATCCCAGCATGGGCTGTAACATCAAATGGCTTCCGGGCAATAGTCCAGAAGAACTAAACTAAAAATCAACCAATTCTACATCAAACACTAGGGTGGCATTAGGAGGAATAACCCCTCCTGCACCTTGAGCTCCATAGGCGAGGGGACTCGGAATTACAAACCTGGCGGCAGCTCCTTTTGAGAGTAGCATGATGCCTTCGTCCCATCCGGGGATTACTTGTCCCACGCCCACTGAAAAATCAATAGGTTGGTTGCGTTGATAGGAAGAATCAAATACAGTACCGTCAACTAAAGTTCCCTTGTAGTGAACAGTAACTTGCGCCCCTTTTGTAGGTTTTTCTCCTGTTCCTTCTTTTGTAATAGTAAAGTAGAGTCCGCTTTCCGTTTTGTCCATACCCTTAGTCAAATCTGATAGTGCTTTTTCTTCGGCTTCTTTAGCGGCTTTTTCTCGAGCTGCGCCACTGGCATTGAAATCTTGAAATGCAGTTTGCGCATTCCATTTCTGCGCCGCTTCACCATGTCGCTCTATAGTAACCGATTCTATTAGGTCACCTTGGGATACTTGATCTACTACTTCTTGTCCTTCTACTACATAGCCAAAAACAGTGTGCTTTCCATCTAACCAATCCGTAGGCCCGTGGGTAATAAAAAATTGGCTTCCGTTGGTGGCTGGTCCGGCATTAGCCATAGATAGTGTTCCTGCACGATTGTGTTTTAACTCAGGATGAAATTCATCATCAAATTGATATCCTGGTCCTCCAGACCCAGAGCCTTGTGGACACCCTCCTTGAATCATAAAGTCAGCTATTACGCGATGAAATTTTAGACCGTCATAGTAGGGTTCTCCTGCTTTTTTGTGGTCGTTTTGTTGCGTTCCCTCTGCTAGACTCACAAAATTACCAACGGTTCCTGGAGTTTTTTCATAAGTGAGTTCCAGAAGAATGGAGCCTTTAGATGTTTTAAAATTTGCGTAAATGCCTTCCATAATATTTTTTATAATTAGACGGCAAAGATAAGAATCCCATTAAACCAAAAAAGCTTAATTGGCAATTTCGCTCATAAACTTTAAACGATACAACCGAAGTTCTTCTTCTTCATAATCTCCTTCAAAGTTTGCTACGGCCTCTTCTATGGAATCTGAGTTAGATTCAATAAAATACTCATACAATTCTTCCAACTGATCTTCATCGAAAAGATCTTCTAAATAATAATTGATATTCAATCGAGTCCCTGCAAAAACAATGGTTTCCATTTCATTTATGAGTTTTTCCATTGTCATCCCCTTCGCATCAGCAATATCTTCTAAAAGTAATTTTCTGTCGATGCTTTGAATTAAAAACAATTTTAAAGCCGAGTTGATACCTGTGCTTTTCACCCTTAGATCATCTGGTCTTAAGATGTCGTTTTCACTAACGTACTTGTTTATGAGTTCTAAAAATGCGTTCCCATAGCGTTTTGCTTTACCCTCTCCCACTCCATTGATATTAATCAATTCTTTTTGAGAGATTGGATATTTTAGACACATTTCTTCTAATGAATTTTCTTGAAAAACTGCATAGGGTGGAACTTCATTTGTTAAAGCAACCTCTTTTCTAAGATTTAAAAGCAATTTCATTAAAGTTTTATCAGCAGTTGCTTGTTGTTTTTGGGGAGCAGCTTGAACCAAATCAAGGTTTTCGTATTTGTGATCTTCTGCCATCATAAAGCTTGTAGGCTTTTCCAAAAAGAGTTTTCCTCTTGAAGTGATACGGATTAATCCATAGGTTTCAATCTCTTTTATTAAATATCCAGCAACTAAAGCTTGCCGAATTAAACCCATCCAAAAATGAAGGTCTTTAGAAACTCCGCTTCCAAAAACAGGAAGCAAATCAGTTTTATGTGTTTTTATAACCGCATTGTTTTCACCCAGAAGGGTTTTGACTAATTCTCTTGACTTATAAATTTCTTTGGTTTGCAGCACGGCATTTAAGAGAAGTTGTAATTCTTTTTGAGCTTCAAACTTTTTCTTAGGGTAACGCATATTGTCATCCATTTCCCCTCCCTCACCAGTTTCATTGTCAAATGCCTCACCAAAATAGTGTAAAATGAATTTGCGTCTAGAAATAGAGGTTTCGGCATATGCTACCATATCGGCCAATAAAGCCAGCCCTATCTCTTGTTCGGCTATGGGTTTTCCTGACATGAATTTTTCTAATTTTTCAATGTCTTTATACGCATAAAAGGCTAAACAATGACCTTCTCCACCGTCACGTCCTGCCCGACCCGTTTCTTGATAATAACTTTCAATACTTTTTGGAATATCGTGATGAATGACAAAACGCACATCAGGTTTATCTATTCCCATTCCAAAGGCAATAGTGGCTACCATAATGTCACAATCATCTTTTATAAAACGATCTTGGTGCTCTACTCTGGTTTTTCCATCTAGTCCGGCATGATAAGGCAAAGCGTTAATTCCATTCACTTGGAGGGTTTGTGCTAGCTCTTCTACCCTTTTGCGGGAAAGACAATAGATAATACCCGATTTTCCACTATTTTGTTTTATAAAACGAATGATATCAGAATCTACTTGATTGGTTTTGGGTCGTACTTCATAGAACAGATTGGGACGATTAAAAGAAGCTTTAAATACTTTGGCATTGCTTATTCCTAGATTTTTCATCACATCTTCCTGTACCTTTGGGGTTGCAGTAGCAGTAAGTGCAACTATAGGGACACTTTGTTCAAATTGTTGTAGTATGATTCTTAAGTTTCGGTATTCTGGCCTAAAATCATGTCCCCACTCCGAAATACAATGTGCTTCATCAACAGCTAAAAAAGAGATTTTCACTGATTTAAAAAATTCTATGGTTTCTTTTTTAGATAATGATTCTGGAGCTACATAAAGTAATTTGGTAAGTCCTTGACGGATATCACTTTTAACTTCTGCCGTTTCCGTTTTGCTTAAAGAAGAATTCAAAACATGAGCAATGCCTTTATCAGAAGAGATTCCACGAATGGCATCTACTTGATTTTTCATAAGTGCTATTAGAGGGGATACAACGATAGCGGTGCCTTCTTGCAATAGTGCCGGCAATTGATAACACAATGATTTTCCTCCGCCTGTAGGCATGATCACAAAGGAATCTTGTTTGTCTAAGATATTTGTTATAACGGCCTCTTGAAGACCTTTAAATGTGGAAAAACCAAAGTATTTCTTAAGCTGAATTTTAAGTTCACTAGGATTCATCAAAATGAGATAAGATTTGAAATTTCTAGCATCTTTTTTTAATTGTAATATACCATTTTTTTGTTCTAAAAACAAGTGTCTAACAAAACAAAAGTCCGGATTTTATAATTTTGATATATGAAAAAATGATGTTTAGATACCATTTGTTTTTGATATTTTTGCAAATCAAACAACCTAATTAAAATTAGAGAATATGAGTGCTGAACAACCAAAAGACGAAATGTCCTTTTTGGATCATTTAGAAGAGTTACGTTGGCACCTTATTCGTTCCGTTCTGGCAATTCTTATCATAGCTTCTGTCGCTTTTATCTTTAAAGATTTTATTTTCGATGTTCTTTTGTTTGGACCTAAACAAAAAGATTTCATTACCTATCGCTGGTTCTGTTCCATATCGCAAACGCTAGGACAAGGCAACAGTTTTTGTATAGAGGAATTACCATTTAGAATTCAGAGCAGAACCATGGCTGGTCAGTTTTCTGCTCATTTATGGACATCCATACTTGCTGGTTTTATCGTATCATTTCCTTATATCATCTTTGAATTTTGGAGATTTATAAGTCCTGGTCTTTATGAAAAAGAACGCAAAAATGCGAAAGGGTTTATTTTTATCGCCTCGATCTTATTTTTTATTGGTGT
>JALRDC010000137.1 GCA_023262245.1 Flavobacteriaceae bacterium | reverse complement strand
TATGAAATTAGCAGGGATAAATAAAGTTATTTTGATTAGATCTGGGTATAAAAATTGGATTACTTTTCCTTCAAAAGTTCTTATAGCTGAAGAAAAAGCAATTCCTCCTCAAATAGATTTAGTGGATCTATTTTTAAGGTTAAGCGATAAATACAGCTTTGATTTTTATTTTGGGCTGTATGATTCTGGAAAATATTGGAATAACGGTAAATACAAGAAAGAAATCGATCTTAACAAAAAAGTTGTAGAAGAAGTGTGGGAAAAATATGGAAAGCACTCTTCATTTAAAGGATGGTATTTGTCTCAAGAATGTAATAAAAATATATATGGAATTATTGACATTTACTCTGATTTGGGCAAATTCTGTAAAAAAATATCCAATAATCTTCCTGTTTTAATATCACCTTATATCGATGGTGTTAAAAACATTTCTCAATATGACAAGCTCGTAAAAAAAAAGAATTCGATTTCAATTGAAAATCACTTTAAAGAGTGGGAGGAAATTTTTAAAGGTATTTCTGGGGCTGTTGATTTTGTTGCTTTTCAAGACGGACACGTTAATTATGATCAGCTCTATGATTTTATTTATATTAATAAAGAGCTAGCTGATAAAAACAATATAAAATCATGGATTAATACAGAAACCTTTGACAGGGACATGCCAATCAAGTTTTTACCAATAAAATGGGACAAATTAAAGTTTAAATTGGATACAGCTTATAATGCAGGAATTCAAGAAGCAATTACATTTGAATTTTCTCATTTTATGAGTCCTCAATCTTCTTACTTACAAGCAGGTCATTTATATAATAGATATATGGACTATTTAAAAAGCTAATATGAAACTTCATGAGCTGTATCTTAATGAATTAACCGATCAAGTAATTCCCTTTTGGGAAAAATACAGTATTGATAATGAAAATGGAGGATTTTTTACTTGTATAGATAGGAATAATTCTGTTTATGATACGGATAAATTTATTTGGTTACAAGCAAGACAAGTTTGGATGTTTTCAACCTTGTACCATAAATTATCCCCTCGAGAGGAATGGTTGTCTATAGCAATTCATGGAGCAAATTTTTTGCAAAAACATGGTCATAATGGGTCTTTTGATTGGTATTTTTCTTTAAATAAACAAGGTCAACCACTCATCTCACCTTACAATATATTTTCATACACTTTTTGTTGTATGGCTTTTGGAAAACTATATGCCATTACAAAAAATCAAGAATATAAAACCATAGCATTAAAAACTTTACAGAAAATTAATGAAAGGTCATTGAATCCCAAATCAAAGTGGAATAAATCAATTTCAGGCACAAGAGATTTGAAAAATTTTGCTCTTCCAATGATTTTATGTAATCTATACAGTGAACTAGGAGAATTAGTTGATCAAAAAGAAAGAAAAAAAATAGCAGAAGTCTGTGTTAATGAGATATTCGAAGATTTTTATGATGAAAAGAAAAAAATTATCAGAGAAAATGTATACATCGACGGTACTTATTCTAACTCTTTTGATGGAAGATTAATAAACCCAGGGCATGGATTAGAGGCGATGTGGTTTATCATGGATTTAGGAGTAGAATTTGATAATAAATTATGGATTGATAAAGCAGTTAATATTGCATTAAACATAATTGATCATGGTTGGGACAGACTCCATAATGGGATTTTTTATTTTTTAGATTCTAATGGAAGTCCTCCTCAACAGTTGGAATGGAATCAGAAACTTTGGTGGGTACATTTAGAAGCTATGATTTGTTTTTTAAAAGCTTACAAGTTAACTGGATCTAAAACCTCACTCGATTGGTTTAAAAAAATTCATGAATATACTTGGAATCATTTTAGAGATCATGAAAATGGTGGAGAATGGTATGGATATTTAGAAAGAGAGGGTAAAGTTTTGCTAGAACTTAAAGGAGGAAAATGGAAAGGGTGTTTCCATGTCCCTAGAGCTCTTTTCATATTACATCAGACTGCAAAAACATTAGGAATTTAAATTTAATTTAAAGAACCTACACTAGAATTTTAATGTTATGTTATTGTTAAAGACTAAAAGCCGATTGGTTTTACCATCAATTGACGAAATACGAACAGATAAAACTGAAATTCTCATGAGTTTAATGGGGAATCATATTTTTAATTACATTTATCCTTTATCTAGTTAAGAAGTAAATTTTTTGCTGAGTGGATCAAAAAAATATTTTTTTATCAAAAGGATTTTGCAAATATGAGAATTTGATCGATGATGAAGAAGTAAATAAATTAAGATTAATTTATGATTCTTTGCTCAATGATTTAGTATCTACTGCTCATTTAAGAAGTGATTTAGGAGGTCAAGGGGAGTTGGGAAGTGAAAAAATCACACAGCTTATGCGTCCTAGTTCTTTACTTCCTGAATTATTAGAGTCCAAAGCCTATCAAGTAGCAAACCTACAAGCTCAATCTTTACTGGGGAAAGACCTTGTTTTAGATTTTGATATGCTTATTAATAAAATGCCCTTTACCAATACAGCAACTCCATGGCATCAAGATGCAGCTTATTGGATAGACTTGCCAGACAAGAGGGCAGTAAGTTGTTGGATAGCCCTAGAAGAAGCCCATGAAGAAAACGGATGTATGTGGTTTATTCCTAAAAAAGATGACCAAATTCGAGCTCATCAAGCGATAGTCGAGGGCGGAGCACTAAGCTGTGAAGCTCCCAAGGAAAAGGCGGTTTGCATTCCGCTTCAACCAGGAGATTGTACTTTTCACGATGGATTTACCATGCATTATAGCAAGGGGAATACCACAGCACAAAATCGTAGAGCTTTAATCTTGAACTTTAGACCCAAAGATATGGTGGATCTTGAAAGAGCTCAGGGAATTGACCATCTAGGAGAGCGAAAAGTCAGAAATAAGCCTTAAGTAAAACTTAATGAGTGTCCCCTTCTACTTCCACGATCATTTCAATTTCAACTGCAATATTTCCAGGCAAAGAACCCATTCCTACAGCTGCACGAGCGTGTTTACCTTTTTCCCCAAATACAGCAACCATTAGATCAGAATACCCATTAATTACTTTAGGGTGATCCGTGAACTCTGGATTGGCATTGACCATTCCCAAAACCTTTACGATTCGCTTTACACGACTTAAATCGCCGAGCATTGCTTTCAAAACAGCCAGTTGATTGATAGCTGTAAGTCGAGCTGCCTCATAACCTTCCTCAATCGAAATAGAGGTGCCAACTTTACCTGTTATATTTGTTCCATCTGGTTTTAGAGGCCCCTTTCCAGATAGAAAAATTAAGTTTCCACTGCGTACTCCATTCACATAATTTGCGACTGGGCTAGATGCTTCAGGCAGGCTGATATTTAAATCCAATAAAACCTGCTCTGGTGAGGAGGCGCTAGATTGAGTTTCATTTTTTGGTTTGCAGCCAACTATAAAAATCAATGCAAAAAGTATGAGGCTAAAAATTCTATTTTTTTTCATTATTACACAGCTTCCTTTAAAATATCATATATTCTTTTTGCAACAATCCGTTCTTGTCCGGGTGCCATCATCCAGGTCGTGATCCCAATAGTTTCTGAATTTCCTACAGTTTGAATAGACGGGTGTCCTTCACGTAATTTTTTTCGAACATCATTGGGAGTAATTTTCACTAAATTTTGATCCCAGCGGATTCTTAAGCTGGGGACGTGATTAGCATGCGGTGGCACATGAATTTCTGTGGTAACCCCTTCAATAGCTTGTGCACTATTACTAATTAATTCAATTTGTTCTTCCCATAGTTGCCATTCTTTTTTATGATCTTTTTGAAGATAGAGTTCAAGAGCAGCGAGCATACCTAATACTTCTTCCTTATTTACTTTCATACCTCTCCCAATAGTTTCACCTCTAGGAGGAGTGTGCATTCTCGCAGCTTCAATATATTTTCTTTTTCCTAATAACAATCCAGCACTCTGCGGTCCTCTTAGTCCTTTTCCACCCGAAAAGGCTACCATATCAAAACCCATTTTTGTAAAGCGAAAAAGATTAGACACAGGGGGTACATCAGCTGCGCAGTCAATGAAAGTGGGAATTCCATGCTTTTTGCCAAGGCTAACAAACTCTTCCCATTTAATCTCACCGTTTTCTGTATTTGCATTGAGATACCACAATAAAACAGTTTTTTTAGATATCGCTTTTTCAAGATCTTTTGCGGTTTTTACCAATACTACTTTTGCTCCAACATTCGTCAATGCTTGCGCATAACCAATCTGATGCCCTTCTTGAATAATAACCTCATTAGGCCAGCCCTCAGTATTTGGTAATTGTTTCACTTTTTCAGTATCATTTCCACACAGAACACCTGCCATTGCAATTGACATGGCACCAAAACATCCAGAGCTTACTGTAGCATACTCGCATTCGAGAAGCTCAGCTATACGTTCACCTACTTTATCTTGTAGGTCGTCTAAATTTACATACTCCGTTGCCCCATAGTTAATGGCATCTGTCACTTCTTTTGGCATAAGTGAACCTGTCATTGAAGTGTAGGTTCCCGCAGCATTGATAAAAGTCCGTAGACCCAATTCTTTAAAAAAATCACGCCCAGCTAATGTTGACGGGGCTTCGAAAAGTGTATTTTCAACCGCTTTTGCTCCTGTAAAACTCCCGATAAAAGGAAGTGAGGCTAATGTTTTTAATAGTTTTCTTCTTGAATTCATATTGATACTTTTTAAAATTATAGGGCTGCGATGCAGTCCATTTCAACTAAAGAGTTACCGGGCACACCACCATAAGTTGCCACAGTAGTTCTTACAGGGGGATTTTCACCAAAGCGTCCCCTAAAAATTTCATTCATCCCTTTATAATCAGCAAGATCTGCAAGATATACATTTACTTTAAGCACTTTTTCCATTGAGGAGCCATTGCGTTCTAATTCTTTTTGAAGTTCTTTTAGCACATGGTCGGTATGCGCTTTAATATCGCCCTCAAAATGTGCTCCTTTACCAGCAATGTAGAGGGTATTTCCGTGTCGAACAGCTCCCGAAAACAAGGGGATATCTTGGTCTTTGACAACATTTATAGCTTTTTTTTTATCATAACTAGGGACAGCTTTGGCGCTAGTAAGTCCAAATAAGCCAGTAAAGGCAAGGCCTAATTTTTTGAGTGAAGATCTTCGAGTTGTGTTTAATTGCATTTTGTGTTGTTTTAAGTTAAATAAAATTTTACCAAGTTCTCTTTTTGAGTAATTCTTGAATTTGTTCTTTGGGGACTGGCAATTCGTCAATGTGATTTTGTAGCCATTGGGAAAAATCTTTTTCAATGGCTTCTGTCCATTGATTGTCAATCTGTCCTGGGGTATATTTCCCTTCTTTGAGCCTAGTGATACCAAATAAGTCTCTTAGCCTTACTATTTCAGAAGTGACTACGACTTTTTCCGCCAAATGTGCAGGAATAAAAATGACTCCTTCTTTTTTAGCCAGTACGATATCCCCAGGCATCACTGTTGCCGCTCCGATACGGATTGGGTAATTAATACTCAGAAGCATAACCTCAGTTAAAAAAGAGGGATGCCACCCTCGAACAAAAGCATTAAATCCTTTTATTTCTGAGAGACCCTCCATATCTCTACTTGAAGCATTAAAAACGACACCGTTTTTAGATTTTGCATAAATAGCATTACCCAAGTTATCTCCTATAAGAGTTCCGTCCACAATTTTACCAAAGCCATCAGCCACATAGACATCTCCTTCAACTAAGCGATCGATAGGCCAAGAATTTGTATTTCCTATGGCACCATTGGCGAGCCCTTTTTTTTCAATTTGCCCTGCTAAATCTGGTCGATTGGGCATATATTGTACTGTAAGCGCACGACCTACAATAGGCACGTTTTCATGCAAGGGCTGCCATCCACTCTCAAATTGATTGTGATAGCCTTCATTTCTGAGCACCCCCCAAGCCTCTTCTATGGTAACATTTTTCATTCGGTTTAATATGTCCTCGCCTACCTTAGGCCTTCCATCCTCAAATCGTTCTCCTGACCAATTAGGGGTAAGAAAGTTCATTTGTTCGACCGAAAGTTCTTGAGCGAAGAGGTGCATTCCACCCAAAGTGATAAGTAATAGTATAAGTTTAAAATCTTTTGTTTTCATAGATTAAAGCGGTTTAATTTTTTTTGTCTCTCCACCAAGAAGCTAATGAAGATCCAGAAATATTCATCCAGGGACCAAAAACTGCAGGAGCAAGGCCTACAGTAGCTACTTTTCCCATTTCCAAGGCAATACCAGAGGCTAAACCCCCGTTTTGCATTCCTACCTCAAGGGCTATGGTGCGACAATCTTGTTCTTTCATTCTTAATAATTTACATCCCCAATAACCTAAAAAGTAACCCAATAAATTATGTATGATGGCTGTGAGGATAAGTAAAGCTCCAATGGTCAAAAGGTTATCTCTGCCAGCCGCTGTGATAACAGTGATGATTAGGGCAATGGCTGTCATGGAAACAACAGGCATAGCTTTATCTAGCCATGGGGTTTTTCCATGAAAAAAATGATTAAAAACCAAGCCTAGGGCAATGGGTAAAAGTACAATTTTTATTATGCTGAGCATCATACTCCAAAAGTCTATAGGAACAAAGGCTCCAGCGAGAAATTCCATAAGTAATGGGGTCATTAAAGGAGCTAGAATAGTTGCTACAGCTGTTAAGGTAACGGAGAGCGCAACATTAGCATTAGCCAAATAAGCCATTACGTTTGATGCTAAACCACTCGGAGATGAACCTATAAGTACTACACCGGCTGCAATCTCAGGAGGAAACTGAAATAAAGTAGCCAAACTAAAACCAACGACAGGCATGATAGTAAATTGACAAAGTAGTCCAATCAAAACTCCCTTGGGCATTTTAATAACACCATAAAAGTCTTTAATACTCATTGCTGTACCCATACCAAACATGATAATTTGAAGTAATGGTACAATTAAACTTTTCATCTTAAAAGAACCCACCTGAATGAATGGCGCAGGGAAATACATCGAGACACTTACGGCAGCAAAAACTAAAACAGTGAATGATAATCCTTTTAAGTTTTTACTCCCTCTGAAACCAAACGCTAAAAAAAAGAAAAAACCAACAACCCAAAATCCTGCATTAGCACCTTGTCCACTAGCAAATAGGTATATACTAACTAACCCACTGATAATGCAAAGTAAGTATGCTATTTTATAGATGGGGTAAATATTATTCATTCCAATCTGGGCTTGCTAATCCGTTTAAATCATAAACAACCTTTCCATTTCTGATGGTCATTTCACAAATTAATTTTTGATCACCTTTCATCTTTTTACCTTTGGTATCTACGAATCCAAAATTTCCTTTTTGTAATTGAAGTAGGGTGATATCCGCTTCTGATCCAATACTCAAGTGACCTAGTTCTGGGCGTTGAATATATTTAGCAGGTCGCCATGTAGTTGCTGCAATCACCTCACTCAAGGGCATGTTTAAATTTAAAAATTTAGACATTACATTCAAAATATCTTTCATGCCACCATTCATACTTCCAGTATGTAAATCTGTACTTATTGAGTTAGGGAAAAAGCCTTGCTTTAGGGCGGGTACTACTTGTTCAAAAACAAAGCTACCACCCCCATGACCTACATCAAAAACGACTCCTTTATTTTGAGCTTTAAAGACATAGGGGTGAACTTTCCCCTTTTTGTCAACTATAGGAGTTCTGCCATTAACCTGAGCATAAGTATGAGTGTAGATATCACCTGGTCTTAATTTTTCGAGTAGGAGTTTCTCCAGAGGCAGTTCAGGCTGGCTTCCTCCAAAGTCAATCATAACAGGAATATTAGCTAATTTTCCTGCCTCAACTACCTTGTCTGTGGGAGTCCAATCAAAACCGCTGAAATGAGCCAGCTTAACACCTACTATATATTCTTTGTATTGCTTGGCCATTAAAGCAGTTAGCTTAGGATTCATATCTTCTATATTTTGTTCAATTACGCCACCCTTCATCCCGCTTCCAATAATATTTAAAAAAGCTAAAACCCTTGTTTTTGATCGATCAATTGTCTGGTTTTTAAATTGCCTAAAATTACGCCAACCCGAGCCCCCAGCATCCACTATAGTGGTAATACCACTTTCGAATGTAAAACCGTCTGGAGGGAGTGCAGTAAAACTATTACTCAAATAACTGTCGGGTTCGGTACCATGAAAATTATGACTGTGAATATCAATCAAACCTGGACTTAAAATCAGTCCCTTTGCATTAACAATGACTTTTGCCTGAGCATTATTAATTTTTTTTTCTACAGCAGCAATTTTACCATCTTTAATGGCTAAATCCATTTTTTCATCTATGTTGTTTTTAGAATCAATGATATGACCATTTATAATGAGCATATCGTATTCTTGACCTACTAAAAGCCCATAATAAAAAAGACTTGAGACCATTGCGATAGTAAAAATGATGGAATTCCTAGATAGTTTCATGGTATTATTTTTTTGAATTAGTTTTTCGATATTTTGCTACTTCTTCAGTACTGATAGAACTGCTTGTATTCCCAAAATGTGTTCTTATATAAGTTAATACCTGAGCAATTTCATTATCCTTCAAAAAAGAATGTTGTGGCATTATCCCATTATAATTTTCTCCGTTTATTTCGATTGGACCTTGCATACCGTTAAGCATAAGATGAACCAATCGCTCTTTATTTCCAATTACCCAGTCCGTTTTGTTTAGTGGAGGAAATCGGCCAGAAGCTCCCTTTCCATCCGATTGATGGCAGGCCATGCAGTATTTGTTATAAATTAATTGACCTTCAGAAATATTTGTATCGCTGAGGTTGTCTTTTTCAAAATCCGGGGTTCTAATGTGAGAAAGCTGTTTTCGGGCTTCCATTTTTGTTAAATTTGCTTCACCAAATTTTGACTTATCACCCGTAAAACGAATACTCCATATCCTCCCTTTTTCAGTATCCCCTACGTACATAGTTCCGTTTGGACCAAATGCAATTCCCATTGGTCGATAAACAGCATCACGGACATTTATTATTGGATCTACTTGGGCAAAACCGTCGGCAAATACATTAAAATCTCCTGTTGGCTTTCCATTTTTAAACGGAATAAAACCTATGAAATAACCGGATTGAGGATAAGGAGCTCTATTTGTTGAACCGTGAAAAGCGATAAAAGCTCCATTTTTGTAATAGCTAGGAAATGCATCTCCTTGATAAAAAACAAGATCATTTGGAGCCCAATGACCTGGAAATCCCATAATGGGTTCTTTGTATTCAGCACATCGACCAATTGTATTCTTATCTCCCCCATATTCAGGTGATAAGACTCTTTTTTCTTGAATTTGGTCATAATAACAGTATGGCCAACCAAAATTGTCTCCCTCTTCTATACGTATAAATTCTTCAGAGGGCAAGAGCGCACTTTCCCAGGAGTTATACCGATCTGGCCAAAGACGAAATAAGTCATCACGCCCATGTACTACAGCATAAAGGGATTGATCACGAGGATTCCAATCTAATCCAACTATACTTCTAATTCCAGTTGCAAATTTTTTCCCTTCAGCTTGAGTTTGATTGAGTTTTTCTGCATCAAATACCCAAATACCGCCGTGATTTTTAAGTTCGGGGCAAGGATCCATTCCAGCCTGTAGAGGAGTTCTTTTCGGGCTTTGACAAGTATTTGAAGGTGCGCCAAAAGGAACGTATAAATTGCCTTTATCGTCAAAGGCAATCGGTTTTCCTATGTGTTCGTGCATTCCGTGAGGATGATCATCAATTATCACCGTTTCCAAGTCTCCCTGAGGTACCATTTGACCAGGTTCTAATTTATATCGATAAACTGCAAGTTCACTGCTAAAATAAAGATAGCCTTTGTAAATTCTTGCAGCAGTAGCATAGCCGTAGCCCTTGATGAGGGTGTCATTTGCAAATTTTATTAATTCATCAGCCTTACCATCGCCGTCAATATCCTTTATTGCTGCCAATGCCCCTTCCTCTGAAGTTTTTTTAAATTTTGTGTAAACCGTTCCTTCACTACTCACAGTAATATGACGTGTGGTTTCACTAATTTCATCTACAAAAACAGTTGATTCAAATCCTTCGGGCAGAAATAAGGGTCCTGTTGGTGGTGGTGAGCTTTCACAACTGAAAAGAAATAATTGGGTTAGTAAAACGATTACAAAAATGTTAAGTAAGCTTTGTTTGTCATAATTACTCTTCATCTATAATTGTTTTCTATATTAAGTTTAATTAAAAAATAGGTTTCCGAAAAATTCTGGCCTGTGAAAGTCTGGCTTAGGGGTGTCAATAGGATTCCAACTCAAATAATGGGGTTGTTGAGTATCATCTCCACATTTAAAAAAATTAGCCTTAGAATTTAAATTATCAAAGTTTAAATTTGGATGGTAAATAAAAATAGAGGTAGGGATTGCCACTACCATTTCCCATTGAAAATTACCAGATTGTTCTTTGAAGGGCTTGTTGCCTAGAGTTGATTCAGTAAATATTAGCTCTTTGATTAATTTTGGGTCTATAAAACTTCGTTCGTATCTGTCTGGCCCGTAAGCTAAATGAGTTGCACCAATACAATTAAACTCAAAATTATAATAATTCCCACCCTGATTGGGATCAATAAAAAATTCAACACAGCTGTCTTTATGAGTGGCTTTGTTTGGTTCTGTATGTTGGGCTAATATATGTTTTTCAGACACATAAAATTTCAAAAAAACTTGATCAGAGCTGTGAGCTATTCTTAGGCCTACTCCAGGGGTATAAGGAAAATCTTTCCAATTGGCATTTTCAATGAGAACCATTTCAGTATTTTCTTCAAGACTTTTAGAGACAGCGGAAAAACTTAGTGTATCAGGAGAGTCAATTTTATTAATTCTCATTGATGTTTCATTTACAGAGGTACAGTTTGTTAGAAAAAAATACAAAAATATATTAAGGAGTGACCTCATAGTAAAAGCTTCATAAAAAGTTTAAATTAGTAAAATATTTTTAAACTGATTCCTTAAATGAGATTTCTAGGTTGTTTAATCTTGTTTTGTATTGTATCCATTGAGTGTAGCGATCCTGAGGCTCTCTATTTAGCTTCAGACTATGTGTATGTTGGTTCTTACAGCCAAGAGTTAGAAGGTCCTGCTGTAGATTCAAGTGGAGCACTCTATTTTGTAAACCCTGATCATAGTGGTTCATTGGGTAGAGTTGATGCGGATGGAAACTTTTCAATTTTCATTGATCATCTTCCTAGTGGCAGCACAGCAAATGGAATAAGAATTGATCATGAAGGTAATTTGCTAGTTGCAGATTATACCGGTCATAATATTTTGAAAATAAATCCTGTGACTAAAGAAGTTAATATTTATGCACATGAATCAAGTGCAAATCAACCAAATGATTTAACGCTAGGGTCAAATGGTTTACTTTTTGCCTCAGATCCTAATTGGAGCAAAAGTACAGGTAACATATGGAAAATAAAACCAGGTAAATTTGAATTAATTGCTCAGGATATGGGAACAACAAATGGAATCGAAATTAGTCCAGATGGTAATAATTTATATGTTAATGAAAGTGCACAACGAAAAGTTTGGGCCTTTGATATAGATTCAAATCAGGAGCTTACTAACAAAAGATTGCTAATTTCTTTTAATGATTTTGGATTGGATGGGATGCGTTGTGACGTGAATGGGAATTTATATATTACCCGTTATGGAAAAGGAACGGTTGTAAAAGTTTCTCCTGAAGGGAAAGTTTTAAAAGAAATTCGCCTTAAAGGGAAAAAACCATCCAATATTGCTTTTGGAGGAAAAGACGGTAAAACTGCTTATGTTACTTTACAAGACAGAGGTTATATTGAAACTTTTCGTGTGGAGTCTCCTGGACAGGTTTTCTCAACTCATAAATAAGCTTCATTCAATAAAGTCTTTGAGTTGTGCCAAAAATTTTATTGATAATTCTTTAGTTTGATTTTTAAAGAAAAACGCTAAAGCCTCTTCAATTTCGGGATTTTCATTGCTAATTTGTTGCAGTTGTTTTGCATAAATATTTGCGGCTTCTTTTCCTTCAGTAAACATAATAGCGAAAAGTCCAATTGCACAATTTTTTTCCCCTCTATCTAAATTTTTTCTCGAATAATCAACAATTTTTTCTAAATAAGCTTTGGATTCAGAGCCTATTTGTTTTTCGATAAAAGCTAAGAACATCAAGCTAAGTCTTTCCTCAGGGTTGTAGGGTTTTCCCACTCCTAATTGTTCAGGCCATTTCAAAGCCTGTTCAACTAATTTTTTTGCTTCATTCCAGCGCCCTTTCTGAATCGCATTAAGTGTACTTCCCAAGTATGCTTGAGTATAAATTTTTCTTGAGCCGGTTGCATGCTCGTAAGGTAAAACTTCAAGTTTGGATAAAAGATCGATGGACTTTTCATACTCCTTAAGACGGTTTAGTACCTCTGCTTTCCTGAGACCAATTATAAAATTATCTGGATATTGACGCTGGGATTTATCTAAAATACGAAGAGTTTCTTTGAATAAATTCTTTTCTTCTAGTAGGTCTCCATAATCTAAGGCAATACGCCAGTTTTTTGGATCCTTTT
>JALRDC010000125.1 GCA_023262245.1 Flavobacteriaceae bacterium | reverse complement strand
TAAGTAATCAATATGCTCGTCAAAAAACACATCTTTGGCGAAAGGAGGAAATGGCAATACTTATCGGAGTACAAACACTTATCGACGACAATCCTAAACTTACACTGCGTTACTGGGAGGGAAAAAATCCCATAAGACTCATTTTAGACCCCAATAACAGAGCTCCAAAAAACAGTACTATATATAAGGACAATAATGTTGCCTACTTTTTTAATCACAAAAAAAATGATGTCACAAATGAATTAAAAAAATTCATCCTCTTAAAACCTTATGGAATAGATGCACTCCTTAACTTTTGTTATGATAATGAACTTCAATCCATACTTGTGGAAGGTGGTAAGAAAACATTAGACGCCTTTATAGATTCTAATTTATGGGATGAAGCAAGGGTAATTACTTCTCAAAGTAAAATACATGGGGGAATTAAAGCGCCTCGCTTAGAAAAAGAAATTGTTTTTTCAGAAACTCTAGACTCTAATAAACTAGATTACTTCTTTAATTAAATTTCTTAAGTAAAAAATCAGGACAACGCATGGGTCTTTTAGTCTTGGGAGAAAGGAAAGCCAAAACTGTAGAACCCGTACAAATGATTTCGCCTTTTTGATTCGTAATTTCGTATTCAAAATCCAAGGTAGCTCTCGGCTGTTTTGCTAGTATTACTTTAACTTGAAAAGTGTCCCCAAAAAACAAGGGGGTTTTATAATTTACAACTGCACTTACAACGGGCATCAAAATTCCATCCCGTTCCATTTGGGCGTAGGAAATTTCCATTTGAGATAGCCACTCAAGCCTAGCTAATTCAAAATATTTGAGATAATTACTATGATGAACGAATTGCATTTGATCCGTTTCTCCATAACGAACAGCAATCGGATTAGTTGTATAATGCATCCAAAAGAAAAATAAACATTTTGTAGGAAATTAGAATTTTGTACTACAAACAATGAGTCACTGAATATCCAAAAAAAAAAGTTAATATTCAATACCAAAATTATTTTTTTTTATGTTTTTTTACTCAATATTTGTTACAGGAATTAAGAGTCCTTAAAAACCATAAATAATTAAAAAAACATTATCAAATAAATGAGCACGAGCGCTTCATCGGTATGGAACAATTGTTTGTCTTATATTAAGGACAACATCCAACCTCAAGCCTACAAAACATGGTTCCTTCCTATAAAACCTGTAAAGCTCTCTGAAAATATTTTGAGCATTGAAGTGCCCAGTAAGTTTTTCTACGAATGGTTAGAAGAACATTATGTCAAACTCCTAAAAAGTGCTCTCCAAAAAGAATTAGGTAATGATGCGCGTTTGGTTTATTCCATTCGTATGGAAAACACCCTTGGAAACAAAGTTGCATTTACAGAAAGTATCCCAAGTAATAACCGCTCTGGAGTAGCACCTCAGCAAGTAGATGCACCATTAAGCTCTCAAATCACGGAATTAAAAAACCCTTTTGTTATTCCTGGGATAAAAAATTTACAAATTGAATCTCAACTCAATCCCAATTACAACTTTGAGAACTTTTTAGAAGGGGATTCCAACCGACTAGGAAGATCAGCTGCACTTGCGGTAGCTGCTAAACCCGGAGGAACCTCTTTTAACCCACTACTAATTTTTGGAGGAGTAGGACTTGGAAAAACTCATTTAGCTCACGCAATAGGGGTAGAAATAAAAGAAAAATATCAAGATAAAACAGTCTTATATATAGCAGCTGAAAAATTTACACAACAATACATAGAGGCTGTTAAGAAAAATACCAGAAACGACTTCATCCATTTCTATCAACTTCTTGATGTACTCATTATCGATGACGTTCAGTTTTTATCAGGTAAAACAGGAACTCAAGATGTCTTTTTCCATATTTTCAATCATTTGCATCAAAATGGGAAACAAGTCATCCTTACCTCAGACAAAGCACCTGTTGATATGCAAGATATCGAACAACGTCTTCTTTCCCGTTTTAAATGGGGGCTTTCTGCTGAACTTCAACTCCCCAACTATGAAACTCGGATTTCAATCTTAAAAAACAAACTTTACAGAGACGGTGTCCATATTAGTGATGATATTATAGAATATGTTGCTAAAAACATCAAAACCAATGTTCGAGAATTAGAGGGTGCTATAATTTCACTGATTGCTCAGTCTTCTTTTAACAAAGTTGAAATTACTCAAGAGCTTGCTCAAGACGTAGTTATGAAATTTGTTAAAAATACAAAGAGAGAAGTCTCCATAGACTACATTCAAAAAGTAGTTTCAGATTACTTCCAAATGGATATTGAAACCCTGCAATCTAAAACTCGAAGAAGACATATAGTTCAAGCCCGACAGCTTGCTATGTATTTTGCCAAGAAATTTACCAAAGCTTCTTTGGCTAGCATAGGAAATCAAATCGGGAAACGCGATCACGCTACTGTACTTCACGCTTGCAAGACAGTGGACAACCTTACGTTTACGGATAAACAATTCCGAAAATATGTTGAAGACTTAAGTCAAAAACTTACTCTCTAAAATTACTTCTTTATGGAGCCTCATAAAATACTCATGGTTTGTTTGGGTAACATCTGTCGTTCCCCTCTGGCTCAAGGGTTATTGGAATCGAAACTCGCTGACGGAACACTAGTGGATTCTGCAGGAACTGCTGCCTATCATGTTGGAAATCCACCAGACCCTAGAAGTATTGCAGTGGCTTATAAAAATGGGATTGACATCAGTCACTATCGTGCAAGAAAGTTTGTTGCTGAAGATTTTAAAATTTTTAGCCATATTTATGTCATGGATCATTCAAACTATCAGAATGTCATCGCACTTGCAAAAACTAAAGAAGAAAAGGAAAAGGTACGTCTGATTCTTCCTTCGCAAGAAGAAGTCCCCGATCCTTATTATGGTGGAGAGGATGGCTTTGATCATTGTTATTCTCTTTTGGATAAAGCATGCAACCAAATCATAAAAAAACTTCAGAAATGAATACTCCAAGTCAAGATAAGGGCACTTTGTATCTTATTCCTACCCCAATTGGTGATAATTCCCCTTTTGAAGTTTTACCCATTTCCGTGAAAAAAATAATTGAAGAACTCACGTATTTCATTGTTGAAAATGAAAAAATGGCAAGGCGGTTCATAAAAAAAATTAGCCCTGGAAAAAATCAAGAAGATTTGGTTCTTTTTCCACTCAATAAATTTACTACACAAGAAGAGCAAAATTCTTATATAAAGCCTTGTCTAGAGGGCATTTCAATAGGACTCTTATCTGATGCTGGTTGTCCTGGCATCGCAGATCCTGGAGCTGCTATTGTTTCTAAAGCACATCAATTGGGTATCACGGTGAAGCCCCATATTGGTCCCTCCTCCATTATTTTAGCAATGATGAGTTCAGGTATGAATGGACAAAACTTTGCTTTTAATGGATATCTACCCGTAGACAAAAAACAACGCACTCAATCTTTAATAAAATATCAGCGGCAATCATACAAAGAAGAACAAGCGCAAATTTTTATTGAAACCCCTTATCGGAGTGATGCACTTTTGGTAGAGATGATTAAAGTTTTAGACCCCAATACACGACTCTGTGTTGCTTGTGACTTAAGTCTTCCTTCAGAGTATATCAAAACGCAATCTATTTTAGAGTGGAAAAGAAGTCAACCAAATTTAAACAAACGGCCCTGCATCTTCATTCTTGAAGGCTCCTTTTAACGATATAGCTTTTGTTGATCTAACCAACGGGTGTATACTCTTTTGTTTTTATTGTGTTGCCATAAATTTGTAGCGAATAAATGAAATCCTGGTTTTTTGGGTGAGGCTACAAAATATATATAGTTATGGTCTTCCGGATTTAAAACAGCTTCAATAGCAGACAAATCTGGCATTACAATAGGACCAGGAGGCAACCCTCTGTTTTGATAGGTGTTATATGGAGATTTGACTTTTAAGTCTTTGTATAAAACGCGTTTTATTTGTTTGCTAAAATCTCCTGTCTCCTTTTTTAAAGCATATATAATAGTTGGGTCTGCTTGAAGCTTAATCCGTTTTTTTAAACGGTTTATGTAAACACCCGCAATTCTATTTTGCTCTTCCTTCTGGACAGATTCCTTTTGTACGATAGAGGCTAGTATAGATACCTCTATTGGGGTTAAATTCAGTTTCTCAGCTTGCTTACGACGTTTTTCATTCCAAAATAAATCATAATAATTCAGCATGCGTTTTCTAAAATCTTCGGGGGTTGAATGCCAAAAAATATCATAAGAATTGGGTAAATACATCGCCAAAGCATTTTCCTTATTAAAGCCTGCTTCTGATAAAAAAGCAGAATCTTGAAATGCATTTAGAAGCTCTAAACTATCTGCCTCTATCTGAGCCGATACACGTCCAGCCAAATCCTCTAAGCGTTCTTGATTATTAAAAATTACTCGAGTAGTCAAACGTTTTGATCTTAGTGTATTAATGATCTCATTATTGTTCATTCCCTTTTCAAGGCGGTACTTGCCAGGAAGAACCTTTTGTGAGTATCCTTTTTTTTCTGATGCCAAAAGAAAGTGTTTTGTGGACTTTAACAACGGATTCAATTGCAAGCTCAGCGAGTCAATGGTGTCATCCCGATCAATAAATACAAATGAGTAATCGTTTTCAAACTGCGTGTTGTTCCAAAAAAAAGCTTTATAAAATCTAAAGACAAAGAAAAAACCTAAACCTACCCCAAGCAAGCTAACTAATACAACAAGTCTTCTTCGGTACATTTTAGGTTAACAATTTTTGATAAAGATATTCATCGTGGAAATGATTATTATAATAATTCCAATCTTTTTTTAAGCCTGTTTTTTTATATCCGCAAGCTTCAAATGCTTTGATACTAATAGTATTCTCAACAGCTATATTCGCATACAAGCAATGCATATTCAAATGAGTTTTTGCATACGCTCCCAAAAGGGTGATTCCCTTTTTTCCAAAACCGCTCCCTCTGATTTTTTTATCAATAATGATTCCAACCCCTGCTCTTCGATGTATTGGTTCAAAATCAAATATATCCACAAAACCTAAAACCGAAGCATCTCCCTCTGTCAATACAAACCGTTTTTGCTTAACTTCAAAAATGTCTTGTTTTTGTTGAACGATGTATTGTTCCAAAAGTGCTCGAGAAAAAGGTTCGGTCCGATTAGCATACTTCCAAAAGTCGGTGTCATTTTCCAAAAGCAATAAGGCTTCAATATCGGAAGGCTCTAGTGCTCGTAAAAAAACTTTAGACGTACTCATAGAAATATTGAACCTGAAAAGACAAAAGTTGCAGGTCCCTCCAAATAAATTTTGTTGTATTGATCATCATGAAAATCAAATTCTACTTTTAGAACCCCTCCTAAAGTGATCATTTCAACCTGTTGAACCCCTTTTGTTTCCCCAAAATGATGCATTGCTAAGGCGCCAGCAACTGCACCTGTTCCACAAGCTAAAGTTTCATTTTCCACTCCCCTTTCGTAAGTACGAATTGCAAAACGGGTGTGGCTTATTTTTTCTATGAAATTTACGTTAATCCCTGCTGCGGCATAGGTATCTGAATAACGAATATCGGCCCCTTCTTTTTTAACATCCATTAAGGAAAGATCCTCTACCAATTGTACATAGTGGGGAGAACCGGTATCTAATACTACTGCCTCTTTTTGCAAATCCAATTGAAGTACATCCTGCATATGAAGACGCACTTGAGAGGGAGAAAGCAACTGTGCCTCATGAAGTCCATCAATGGCTTTAAACGTAGTTTTAGTGCCTATGATCTGATAGCGATTAGCAAATGCTACAGTACAGCGGCTTCCATTACCACAAAGGCTACTTGGATTCCCATCTGAATTATAATAGAGCATTTCAAAATCTGCCTCTGTAGTAGTTTCAACTAAAATGACTCCATCCGCACCAATTCCATAGTTGCGATCGCATAACTTTTTTAACTGCAATTGACTTAATGACGAATACACTCCTGAACGATTATCCAGCATAATAAAATCATTTCCCGCTCCTTGGTATTTATCAAATGAAATTTTCATAGGGATCAAATATAATCAATTTGAGGGTGTTAAAGAGGCGTTAAAGGAAATTCAAATTTGATCAAATTCTATAATTTTGAAGAAAATTTTAAATCTATGAAATCATTTATTAAAACCCTTTCGGTAGCACTATTAAGTGCCCTTTTTAGTATTTTTATTTATGATCAGTATTTTCAATCCCCCAGAGAAAATCCTATAGAAAAGGAACCTACGGCAACTCTAATTCCTGCGAATTATACGATTAGCACTTCTAGCATAGCAGCAGAACGTACTGATTTTACAATTGCGGCTGCTAAAACAATAAATGCTGTT
>JALRDC010000091.1 GCA_023262245.1 Flavobacteriaceae bacterium | reverse complement strand
TAATGTCTAATGTGTCTTTTGGATAACGCGTGGTAATTAATTCGGCGAGTGCCATCGCAACTTTTTTGGCAGGAGTAATTCGGTCTTCGCCATACAAAATCATGCTATGGCTGATGTCAATCATCAAAACCGTACTCATTTGGGTTTTAAAGAAACTGTCTTCTACTACCAAATCATCATGTTGTAATGTGAATTCTTGACCCACGGAACGTATCTGCGCATTTTTTATACTTTGTGTGATGTCTATTTTTTCTAGCGCATCGCCAAACTGATAGGCTTTAAACTCTCCAGTATTGTCTTCTCCCTGTCCAAGTTTTTTGGTTTTATGGTTTCCGCTATTCGATTTTTTGAGTTTTCCAAAGATTTGTTTTAGAGCGTGCTCTCTCAAGAGCTTTTCTGTTTTTGGGGTCAAACTCATGCCGTCTCCGTTTCCATTACCTCCAGGTTTTTGCTGGATGTAGGATTTTTTTAATAGGTCTTCTACAAAATCATCGATGGTATAGTTTTCATCAGTCAGTTGATATTCGCGGTCTAATTCTCGTAACCAGTCAATGGCTTCATCAAAGTCTCCAGAGGTATGCGTGATGAGTTCTTTAAAAATCTCAAACAAGCGTTCAAAAGGAGTTTGATTTTTTGCCCGGGCTTTAGTAAATCGTATTCCAAGGGAAGTGAATTCGTGTTTCATAGCGCTTAAAAATACAATTTTTTAAACTTTATATTTAGTAAAATTAAAAGGCTTAGAAAAGATAAGAAATGAAAAGTAGCCTTTAAGGATTTTTGATATCGCTTGAGGATTCAACTTTTAAATTTTCAATGTAAGATGCAATAAGATCTACTCCTTCTTGGTGAACCATTGATCTTCCCACCTCAGGCATCATTACTCCAGGATCATTATTTGACATCCGATAAAGTAAAATTGATTTTTCCGCCTGCCCAGGGACAATACTGTATTGCAGGTCACCAGATCCTTTGCCAGCAGCTATTGGGGGTTTAAAGACACCTCGTTTTCTCAAATCCTTTTGGCTAAAACGTAAATCTAAACCTGAATTTTTTGCACTCCCTTGAGGCTGGTGACAATGAGCACAATTGATATCTAAATAGGCTTTGGCTCGTTCTTCTAAATTTCCACTGTCAGCTAAATCCCACTGAGCAAATTTGGGAAGTTGTCCGTGTTCGGGAAAATCTTTTAATAGATTACTTTCATTAAAAAACTCTAACTGCTTGAGTCGTTCTGAAAGTGCAACATATTTTCGATTTAACTGAGCAGCGGTGGGTCCTATGGGGGTAATTTCTTTCCCGTTGAGGTGACAATTCTTACATTGGTTGTTATTGGGGACATTGTATACGGCAGTTTTTTTGAAACCATCGCTATGTATCCAGGAAACCCTTGTTTGTTTTCCAATGTAGTTTATCCGGGCATCTTCTTGGTTTTCATCCCAAACGTAATTAAGTGCCTTCCATCCTTTAGGTTCTTTAATTAACAAACGAGTTTCAATAATATTCTTTGAACTAGTTTTCTCTCTTAAGTCTTCAGGGTAGTAAAAATTTTTGATTAATACGGTTCCTTCGTCGAATGAGAAAACATCCTCAGATTTATAAGTCATGGTCTTCCCATTTGGGAGGTAGATAAAGCGTTTTTTTAAGGCGTAATTAGAAAATAGAGGTGTGTTTAATGTGTACGGGAACACACGATCATTGGGTTCTAGGTTTGCAAGTTTCCCTTTAAAAAATCCGTAATCTGAAAGTTTTTGTTTTTCATTTGAAGTAAGAGTGAGTAGCGGTGTATCTAATTTTCCTTTTTTAGCCTGAGGCACAGATTTTTCATTGGAAACACATCGTGACATCAAGATTGAGAGGGGTAGAACAACAAGTAATCTCAAGGTAATTCTAAGTTTTCCCATCATTTAATACTGCAATCAAAAGGTTTTAAATCATTGGAAAAGGCTTCAAAATCATGCTCGGCATCCAAGTAAGCAAAGGAAGCATCTCCATTGTTTTGGATACAAATTTTTAATTCAGGATCTTGAAGTTTAGTACCTTTAGGGAGGATGCCATCATAGGCAATATCGGGAATGGAAGCCCCATTTTTAAAAAACCACAATTTTCCAAAATCATTGGAAAGGGTGGGCAGGGCTCTATTGTTATAGAATGTATTGTCGTGAATGTAGATATTTCCAGGATAAGCATTATAGGCTTTATCTTGTTCGAAATTGGAATTGATTCCACGAATTCCTTGCGCCTCAGCAGCAGCACTTAAACTTGACGCTTCTGGATCTTGATCAGCGGCAAAAAGAACATAACTTACCACGGAAAGGTTGGAGGTTTTGTGGTTTTTTATGGTGTTTTGATAAAAATCCACATTTTGGGTGGCCATAATGATGACCCCAGTTCCTTTAGGAACGGCACTTACTATGGATCCTTTCACTCCAAAATTCTTTAAATTATTATTGTAAACCTTATTATTATAGGCTTTTACATCATTGCCAAAAACGGTAAGTCCGGGAAGGTTAAAGATCAACAAACCACTCGTATTTTCGTAAGCCTGGTTGTTGTAGATTTCTACATGAGAACTGTTTTCACTTTCAATTCCTGCTACATTATAGAATGCTTTATTGTTTCGTATGATGACATGTTGCGACTGTCCTACATAAATCCCTGCATCTGATGAACCTATTGCCTCACAGTTTTCGATAAGTACCTGCGTACTCAGAACAGGATAAATACCATAAGCACCGTTTTCCGTTGACACCTTCCCAGTCCAAGCGGAACGAATTCTTCGAATCGTTAATGTGTCTGTATCACTTATTTTAAGATTGTCTCCTGCAGCGTCCTCTATGGCAAAATCTTCAAGAATAATATTTTCAGAGTTGGTAATTTTTATGCCTTCGGCGCCTTGTTGTTGTCCTTTAAACGACAATATGGTTTTATCCATTCCCATCCCTTTTATAGTAAGGTGTTTTTTACCGTCTAAACTCAAGGATTGTGAGAACAGAAAATGTCCCTCGGGTAGTTGAATGGTGCTGCTGTCTTTGGCTAAAATAAAGGCTTCAAGAATTTCTTCTTCCAAGTCTATATAGTCCCGAGGCGGGTTGTATTCTGGCATGCTAGCAGGAATATATACAATGACTAACACAATGAGGGCAAATAAAAGAAGCCAAAGGAATTTTTTCACAATATAAAGTTTATGTTAAGGTAATGATTTCTTAAAAATCAACTAAGATTCTGCTTGTAATAGTTCTTCCGATTTTTGGGAACCCTGGAAGCGCTCTAAACTCATTATTAAATAAATTGGTTGCTGAAAGTTCAAAATTTAAATTTTTTGAAATTTTGTATCCCAAATTAACATCAAACAAAGACCGTGCTTCAATAACCCCTGGATAATTAGACTGATTAGAGGTATAGGACTGATCCCATTGATAATTGACAGACCCTCTAAATCGTGTTTCAGGTTGATAACTTAACCCTAGGCGGAATTTGTTTTGAGGAAAATTTAGATCTCCCGGTTGTCCGTCTTTGTTGTTAAACCAAGTATGATTGGCAAAGACAGATAAATCATCACGAATGAAAAATTTGGCATGCATTTCAAAGCCCCAGTCACTCGTAATTCGATTAGGATCGGTATTGAAATATCCTGAAATCAATTTTCTAGCACTGCTTTCAGGTTGGTTTTCTAATGGGACTAAACCGTGAAAAGGAAGTCCAGCATTGGTCAATTGTTGTGTAAAGGCAGCACCACCTTGGTTGTATGCCTCGTTAATCTGTTGACCCACAAGGGCTGCGAAAAGGGCTGCCGAAGCTTCATCAAAACCTTGAGCAATGAGTCTTTGTTCAATTTGAGGTTGTGCCCGGGCTTGTACGGCATTTCCTAGTAGAGTGCCAAGGTTGCTAAAATTAACAACAGGATTGATTTGTTGAAATCCTGCACCTCCTTTTCTGCGAATATGGTACACATCAAAGCCCGCAGCAAATCGGTCTCCAAACAAACCTTTGTACCCAAATTCATATACATTTAAAAAGGAAATAAAATTTCCTACTCGATCAATAGCCTCTAATGGATTTCCATCTATGTCCGTTGTTACTACAGGAGCAAATCCATTTGGGATGCTGTTATCCAAAACTACTTTAAGTAAAGGAAGTAGGGGAGCTATCATAGGATCGTTTTCAAAGGCTTGAAAGCCTTGTTGCACCAAATCATTAACTGCTAAAAAAGCTGCACTCAATGGAAATCCAGCGCTTAGAGGAGTGCTGGGAACTCCTGGAATGAACCAATCAATACTCGGGTTTTGGCCAAATGTATAAGGATTTTTAGCTCCCAAAACCCAGATATCAAGATTTAGAGCATCAATAGATTGAACAGGAAGATCAAAATAGATATCAGAGGCAGGGATTGGATTTGCAGCTTTGTTGTATGTCAGGCGAAAGTTGTGCTTTAGATTGGGTTTATAAACCAAAGCTGCTCTAGGAGAAAATGTATTTTCATCGGTAAAATTATAGCCATCGTACCGACCAGCTAATAGTAAGTCTAGTTTAGGATTGAGATAAAATTTTCCTTGAGCATAACCTCCGTATAAATTATAGTCATCATCGTTTTCATGCCTACCATAGACATGATTTTGAGTGTCAGACATTGCATTTCTATAATCAAAGCCTAAGGTCCAATCGGAATTAAAGAGTCTTTCCCAATTAAAATTGTATTGGACTTGTGCTTCAAAATGAGAGCGTTCCAAGGGGACTATGATTCCAGTTCGGTTCAGATAGGTAGGATGATCATCATTTCCTCCGTCATTTTTTATGTAGTAGGTTTGCGCAAACCACCCTTTGTAGTTAAATCGAGTTTGTCCCCAATATTCGTTTGAAAAAACTTGACCTTCACCCAAGTCGTTATAAAAAATAGCACTACCAGAATTCCAGCCTCCTGCAGCCACAATTTCCATTTCCTCTAAGGGTCGGAAGTGTAAAGAAGTATTTGCAGCTGCGGCCCAGTAATCAGGATTTTGCTCTTGGGTAAGTGTTCTTAAGAAAATTCCTTCTGCATCTGTATTTACGTAGCCCTTAGGATGTATATTGGCACGATTAAGTTCTGTTGCAAAAGTAGAAAGGATTTTTTGGTCGTCTGGATCATTAGGATCGAGTGTGAAATCTTGCCCACTGCCATAACGCACATTAAATTTATAAGCAAAAGTTTCTTTTTCATTTTTTCCAGCATGGCGCATTGCGACTTTAAAAGTGTTGCGCTCACCGTAAATAAGTTCAGCGGTAGAACCAGGATGATCAAAAGGATTTTTTGAGATAAAATGAACCACTCCGGTTGTTACATCAGGACCATATAATGCTGAAGCAGGACCCAAAACCACTTCAATTCTTTCGAGATCAATATTGTTTATTGGCGAATTTTGGGAATCAAAATATTCCAAACCTGGAGTGATTAACGAGCGATAATCTAACATAGGAAATACTCCGGTGGAGAAAACCCCACTACTTCCACGAAGGGCAATATTGATCCGTTGTCCAGTTTGCTGTTGAAGTTCTACACCGGGCGTGTTTATTAAAGCTCTAATTGGGGCAATAGATCCACCAGAGGCATTGATATTTTCTCTAGTGATTACGGAAACTGCCGCAGGCGCTTCCTGCAATTTTTCAGCCCTACGCGATGCCGAAACAATGACCTCATCAAAGTAGGAATCTTCCTCAAGCTGAATCAAAAGAGCATCCGTATTTTCAACAACTAGGGATTGACTTTTGTATCCGATATAGGAAACGTCTATTGTTAAAGGAAAGGATGCATTAGTAGCGAGATTAAAGGTCCCATTAAAATCGGTTGAGGTCCCTATGGTTGTTCCCGAAATAATTACGTTAGCCCCTAAAAGTGGTTGGTTATTTTGGGTGGTAACTTTACCATTTATTCTTGTTTGGGAAAAGCTTTGCTGAAAAAAAAGTACAATTAAGAAAAATCCTAGTCTAAGAGTTTTTAATACCATGAGTAAAAGATTTGAGTTATATAAATTTAAGAAAATTACTTGAGCACACTAAATAATTAATCAATTTCTTATATATTTGCAAACGTTCTGAAATAAACAACAGAAGGAGACTAATAGGTCCCCTTTTTTTTTGATATGAATTTACGTTCGAAAGTTGAAAACTTATTAGCTGCCGCCTTGGATGAGAATCCATCCTTATTTTTGATCGAATTAAAGATAGGAGCAGACAATAGTATTAGAGTAACCCTAGATGGAGACGAAGGAGTCACTCTTAAAGATTGTATGACAATTAGCAGAGCGATCGAACATCAGTTGGATCGAGAAGAAGAAGACTTTTCCCTTGAAGTAGCTTCAGCAGGAGTGGGAACACCTTTGCAAAGTCAAAGACAGTATGTCAAAAATATTGGGAGAAGATTAAAAGTAGAAGTAGCATCGGGACCCGAAGTTCAAGGGGTTCTTACAGCTGCCAATACCGAAGGCTTTACTCTAAAATGGAAACAACGAGAAAAAAAGCCAGTAGGTAAAGGAAAAGTAACCGTAGAGAAACAACAAACTCTTTCGTATGATAATGTCCTCAATGCGAAAGTTTTAATTTAAATAGAACATAATTGAACATGGAAAATTTCGCCTTAATTGATTCTTTTTCAGAATTTAAAGATGACAAACTTATCGACCGAGTAACTTTAATGGTCATACTCGAAGACGTGTTTAAAAACACCTTAAAGCGCAAATTTGGATCAGATGAAAACTTTGATATCATCATTAATCCAGATAAAGGAGATTTAGAAATTTGGAGAAATAGAGTAGTTGTTGAGGATGGGAATGTAGAAGATCCCAATCAAGAAATTACACTAACAGAGGCTCGAAAAATCGAGCCTGATTTTGAGGTAGGAGAAGATGTTTCTGAAGAGGTGAAACTCATTGATTTGGGAAGAAGATCCATTCAGTATTTGCGTCAAAACCTAGTAGCCAAAATATTCGAGCACGACAGCACTAATATTTTCAAGCAATTTAAAGACCGTGAAGGCGATTTGTTTACCGCTGAGGTACACCACATAAGAAGTAGAGAGATCATTCTTTTAGACGATGACGGAAATGAAATCATTTTACCAAAAGACCGTCAAATCCCCAGTGACTTTTTTAGAAAAGGAGACAATGTACGAGGGGTAATAGAAAGTGTTGAGTTGCGAGGAAACAAACCACGAATCATCCTCTCAAGAACTTCCCCCATCTTTTTGGAAAAATTATTTGAACAAGAAATCCCAGAAGTTTTTGACGGTTTAATTACCATTAAAAAAGCAGTGCGAATACCGGGAGAAAAAGCCAAAGTAGCGGTAGATTCTTATGACGACCGTATTGATCCCGTAGGGGCTTGTGTGGGAATGAAAGGTTCTCGTATTCACGGCATTGTAAGAGAACTAGGAAATGAGAATATTGATGTAATTAACTACACAAATAATTTACAACTCTTTATCTCTAGAGCCTTGAGTCCTGCAAAAGTAAATTCGTTAAAAATCGATGAAGAGACCAAACGTGTTGAGGTATTTTTAAATCCAGAAGAGGTTTCAAAAGCTATTGGTAAAGGAGGATCTAACATCCGTTTAGCTGGAAAATTAACTGGATATGAAATCGATGTATTTAGAGAAGGAGTAGAGGAAGATATTGAACTTAAGGAATTTAGTGATGAAATAGAAGACTGGGTCATAGAAGAATTTAAAAAAGTAGGACTGGACACAGCAAAAAGTATTTTAGAACTCGAAAAATCCGATTTAATCAAGCGAACCGACCTTGAGGAAGTAACAATAAATGATGTATTGCGTATCCTTAAAGAAGAATTTGAAGAATAGGCTGCAAAAATAATTAGTATTTTTGCACATAGAAATATATATATGGCTGACCAACCCAGTATTCGACTCAATAAAGTTCTAAGAGAACTCAATATCTCTTTGGACCGAGCGGTCGAATTTTTAAATCAAAAGGGTATTGAAGTTGATGCTCGTCCAACTACCAAGATCACAACCGAAGTATACAATATACTATTGGACGGATTTGAAACAGATAAATCTAAAAAGGTTGCCTCCCATGAAGTAGGAGAAGAGAAGCGTAAAGAAAAAGAATCGCTTCGCATGATTCAAGAAAGAAAAGAGCAAGAGCGTCTAGAAAAAATTGCTAAACGAGAAGAATTAAAAACCAACCGTGTAGCAATTGAAAAACCTAAAACTTTAGGAAAGATTGATCTTGATGCTTTAAAGAAAACTCCCAAAAAAGAAGTAGCTGCTACTCCAGAAAAAAAGGAAGCGGCTCCAAAAATAGAAAAAAAGGAAGCCGACTTAGAAGCAACAGCAGCCCCTGCTGCTACTGAAAAAACTGAAAAGCAAGCACCCCCAGCAGCAAGTGAAAAACCAGAAAATGAGAGCGATACAGCCGAAAATACAGAGCAAAATGAAACTCTCAAAACCCAGTACAAAAAACTTTCTGGACCAAAAAAGACAGGACAAACAATCAATCTTGACGAGGTTAATCAAAAAGAGAAAACCGTTGAAGATGCTCGAAAGAGAAAACGTAAACGCATCAGTAAGGACGTAAAACCTTCTCCGCCTACCAATCAAAACCGCAATAACAATAAAGGAAAAAGTAGACCCGCTCCAGTTCAAAAAGAAGAGCCTTCTGATGAAGAAGTGCAAAAGCAAATTCGAGAAACCCTAGAAAAACTTCAAGGGAAATCAAACAAATCAAAAGGAGCAAAATACCGACGTGACAAACGATCTCAACACCGACAAAAATCGGAAGAGGAACTGGCACAAATTGAAGCAGAAAGTAAAGTTCTGAAGGTTACTGAATTCATCACTGTGGGAGAAATAGCCACGATGATGAACATTTCATCAACAGAAATTATCTCAACCTGTATGGCGTTGGGCATCATGGTTACCATGAATCAGCGATTAGATGCAGAAACATTGAGTATCGTTGCAGACGAATTCGGATATGAAGTTAGTTTCGAAACAGCAGATATTGAAGAAAACATTGAAGAGGTAGCGGACAAAGAAGAAGACCTTCAACCTCGCGGTCCTATTGTTACTGTCATGGGTCATGTTGACCATGGAAAAACCTCCTTACTAGACTATATCCGAAAAGAAAATGTAATTGCAGGGGAGTCGGGTGGCATTACGCAACATATTGGTGCTTATGGAGTTACGTTAGAAAATGGACAAAAAATCACATTCTTAGATACTCCTGGTCACGAGGCTTTTACTGCAATGAGAGCGCGCGGAGCTCAAGTAACAGACATTGCGATTATCGTAGTAGCCGCAGATGATGATATCATGCCCCAAACAAAGGAAGCCATCAGTCATGCGCAAGCAGCGGGCGTACCGATAGTTTTTGCCATCAATAAAATTGACAAACCTGATGCCAATCCTGATAAGATTAAAGAAGCTTTAGCCGGAATGAATTTGATGGTTGAAGATTGGGGAGGAAAAGTACAATCTCAAGACATTTCTGCCTTAAATGGTACAGGAGTTAATGAACTTTTAGAAAAAGTGCTTCTGGAAGCAGAATTATTAGAATTAAAAGCAAATCCCAACAGAAAAGCAAAAGGAACTGTTGTTGAAGCTTTTTTAGATAAAGGAAGAGGATATGTTTCTACAATTTTAGTTCAAAATGGAACTTTAAAAATGGGGGATTATTTGCTCGCAGGAAAGCAAAGTGGAAAAGTAAAAGCCATTTTCAATGAACGTGGAGTTAACTTAAAAGAGGTGCCTCCGGCAACACCAGTTTCTATTTTAGGTTTAGATGGAGCTCCACAGGCGGGAGACACCTTCCTGGTCTTGGAAGATGAGCGAGAAGCCAAGCAAATTGCAGCCAAAAGAACACAGTTGGTCCGTGAGCAAAGTGTGCGCACTCAGCGACATATTACTTTAGATGAAATCGGAAGAAGAATCGCATTGGGAGACTTTAAAGAACTCAATATCATCCTTAAAGGAGACGTAGATGGATCGGTTGAAGCATTGACAGACTCTCTCCAAAAACTTTCCACTGGAGAAATTGAAGTCAATATTATCCATAAAGGGGTTGGAGCAATTACAGAATCCGATGTCTTATTGGCCTCAGCATCTGATGCTATTGTAATAGGATTTAATGTACGTCCTATGGGGAATGCTAGAGCCGTTGCGGAGAAAGAAGAAATTGACATCCGGTCGTATTCCATTATTTACGATGCAATTAATGATGTAAAAGACGCAATGGAGGGGATGCTTTCTCCAGAAATGCGCGAGGAAGTCACAGGAACTGTTGAGATTCGCGAAACCTTTAAAATTTCAAAAGTAGGAACGATAGCAGGGTGTATGGTTACTACAGGAAAAATATTTAGAAACTCCAGCATACGAATTATACGTGAAGGAGTAGTCGTTTTTTCGGGAGAACTCATTTCTCTTAAACGATTCAAAGACGATGTAAAAGAAGTTGCCAAAGGATATGATTGCGGATTGCAAATCAAAAATTACAACGACATTAAGATTGGAGATGTATTAGAATGTTTCCAAGAGATTGCAGTAAAAAAATCCCTTTAATCGCTCCTCCTTGCCAACAAAAAAGCAGCAGGGAAACTTTGTTTTAATGTGTCAAGAGTTTTTAAACCGACTAACTTGTCTTTAAACCGTCCTGCTTGTACTTTGTAATTTGGAGTTTCAAAACTTAACTCTACAGGAATATGCGGAAACAGCTCTCTGGATCGTTCTAAAGTTTCTTTTGCTGTGTCCACATCACCATAATACAACTGAAGTGTAAAATAGGCGTTGTCAAAACGCGCCCGATCTAGCTCAATCTTTTTTTTAAGAAGACTATCAACTTTTGAATCTTGTTTAATGTTTAGATTCTCTATTTGAGAAAAAACAGGTGCAGCTGTAAATAAAAAGAGTAGTAAAAATAGGTAATTCCAACAGAAATTTTTCATAAAGCAAAAAAACAAAATTTTCTTTTTATTCACGTTCAATTTAACAAATCTCCTAACTTATTTAGAATAATTATAAATTAGCAAAATCTTAATTTCTAAGCTTAATAAAAAGGGTTCTATGACTTATTTTTGTATCGGATTTTAGAAATAAATTTTGAAGAACTCACTACTTTCAATAAAAAGGATGACATTCACTAGATGCTTGAAATCCTTCTTTTTGCCATTTATTATCTTATTAAGCGTATTAACAACGCACCAAGCCAAAGCACAAGAGGATGCAGCTATCCAGGCGGGAAAAAAGCTTTTTAATGCTAATTGTGCTGCTTGTCACAAACTTAACAAACGCGCTGTAGGTCCAGCACTCCAAGGAGTTTCAGCTAAATACGATAAAGAATGGTTATACAGTTGGATTAAAAACAGTACCGCCATGGTAAAGTCTGGCGATGCTCAAGCCGTAGCTATTTATGAAGAATACAACGGTTCTGTGATGACCTCATTTCCTCAACTATCTAATGAGGACATTGACAATATTATAGCGTACACAGATTATACACCCCCAGCACCAGTTGCCGCTGCACAACCAGCAGGGGCCGCATCGCAAGGGTCGGGAGCCGGAGTGAGTAATACCCTCATTCTCATCGCACTATCATTGGTATTTGGCATTTTAGTAATCATGCTCTTCTTAGTTCAGCGAACCTTAATGCGTATTGCCAAACTAAGTGGAGTAGATATAGAGCCAGAAGCCAAACCAAAAAGAACACCTATTTGGATTGCATTTATACAGAACCAATTTCTTGTCATGATAACCGTAGTGCTTTTGTTGTTGAGTAGTGCTTATTTTGTTTACGGGTATTTTATGCAGGTAGGCGTAGACCAAGGCTATATGCCCGTTCAGCCAATTCATTACTCTCATAAAATTCATGCAGGAGCAAATCAGATTGAGTGTAAGTATTGTCATTCTTCTGCTCGAGTGTCAAAACATTCTGGAATACCTTCTTTAAACGTATGTATGAATTGTCATCAAAACATTGCTGAATACAACGGTGAGGAAGATTTAGAAAACGGATATACAAAAGACTTCTATACCAAAGAAATTAAAAAACTTTATGCAGCGGTAGGATGGGATGAGGAAAACCAACGATACACTGGCGAGACCCAACCCGTTAAATGGGTTCGTATTCACAACCTCCCCGATTTTGTTTATTTCAACCACGCACAACATGTTGAGGTGGGAGAAATAGCCTGTCAAAAATGTCACGGACCAGTAGAAGAAATGGAAGTTTTGTATCAATACTCTCCTCTTACTATGGGATGGTGTATCAATTGTCACAGAGAAACCAACGTTAAGGTCGAAGACAATGAGTATTACACGAAAATTCACGAGCAATTGTCCAAAAAATACGGTGTAGAAAAATTGACCGTCGCCCAGATGGGTGGACTGGAATGTGGAAAGTGTCATTATTAATATAGGTATATAAAACACATATGTCGTCTAAAAAAGTTTATTGGAAAAGCGTA
>JALRDC010000106.1 GCA_023262245.1 Flavobacteriaceae bacterium | reverse complement strand
ATCGAAGTTATCGTTGAGATAGAATAAGCTATCCTCTTTTTTAATTCTATTAAGTACCTCGGGTGGGAATCGAACCCACACTCCCGAAAGAACTGGATTTTGAATCCAGCGCGTCTACCAGTTCCGCCACCGAGGCATTTTTACTAGGGAGCCAAAAATAGTGAATTATTTTTTTCTAGGTTTTAATTTTATCACTATTCCTTAGCAAAATTTATTTCTAAATTTGTGCTTTATCAAATTACATGAAAACTCCCGCAAAAATTTTTACTTGTTCGCAAAGCGAAGCACTTGCTAATTCTATAGCCAAAAAGTTTGGAGCTCCTTTAGGAAATGTTAATTTTTCAAAATATAGTGATGGTGAATTCCAACCCTCCTTTGAAGAATCAGTAAGAGGAGCACGCGTTTTTATTATAGGATCTACACAACCCTCATCTGAAAACCTGATGGAGATGCTCTTAATGTTAGATGCTGCCAAACGAGCCTCTGCAAGACATATTACAGCCGTTATACCCTATTTTGGATGGGCAAGACAGGACAGAAAAGACAAACCTCGAGTTCCTATTGGAGCCAAACTCATTGCAAAATTATTAGAAACTGCAGGAGCTACACGCATCATTACAATGGATCTCCATGCCGATCAAATTCAAGGTTTTTTTGAAAAGCCTGTAGACCACTTATTTGCCTCCACTATATTTCTACCTTATATTGAGTCATTAAAACTATCAGACCTTACAATAGCTTCACCTGATATGGGAGGGTCTAAAAGAGCCTATGCCTATTCTAAGTTTTTATCTAGCGATGTGGTCATATGTTATAAACAAAGAGCGAAAGCCAATGTCATCTCTCATATGGAACTCATAGGAGATGTAAAAGGAAAAAATGTCATTCTGGTGGACGATATGGTTGATACCGCAGGAACATTAACCAAGGCAGCTGATTTAATGAAGGAACGGGGAGCCATTTCAGTACGAGCCATTTGTACCCACGCCTTACTTTCAGGCAATGCTTATGAAAAAATTGAACAATCCAATCTTGAAGAATTGATCGTCACTGATTCTATTCCTCCTAGAATTAGTCACAATAAAGTAAAAGTGTTATCTTGCGCCCCATTATTCGCTGAAGTAATGCACAATGTGCATTATAATAAGTCAATAAGTTCAAATTTTATAATGTAATAACAACAAATTCATGAAATCGATTACCATTAACGGATCTAAAAGAGAAAGCGTAGGCAAGGTAGCTACCAAAGCTTTACGCAATGCTGGCAGAGTTCCCTGTGTATTGTATGGTGGAGGAGAACCCCTTCATTTTTCAGCACCGGAACTTGATTTCAGTAAACTCGTTTACACTCCAAACGCTCACACAGTAGAAATTGCACTAGAAGACGGAAGTAAAATAAATGCTATTCTTCAAGACATTCAATTTCATCCACTAACCGACAGAATACTCCATGTAGACTTCTATCAACTCTTTGATGATAAAGAAATCTCTCTGAATATCCCTGTTAAAATAGAAGGTGCTGCACCCGGTGTCCTTAATAGCGGAGGAGTATTGAGACTAAGTAAAAGAAAGCTGCGCGTGAAAGCATTGCCTGCAAACCTTCCTGACTATATCATTGCAAATATCTCAGAATTAGAATTAGGCAACAAGCTTTACACTTCACAATTACAAACCGACACCTATACAATTCTTCATCCGGACAATACCGTTGTGTGTCAAGTACGTACTTCAAGAGCTTCAATAGCAAAAGAAGCAAGTGCTGTAAATGAAGAAAAAGGTTCAGAAGGAACGGAAGCTACGGAAGAGAAAGAAGCGACACCACAAGATTAAGTTTCTTTATAAACAAATTCATAAGCATGTGGTTTTTTTAATCACATGCTTTTTTTATTTTAGATCATGCAACTATTCAAGGGGCTTTTTAAAAATAAAACACCCAGCTTAGCTATGAGTAAATTTTTGATTGTTGGACTGGGAAATATTGGTGAAGCATATGAAAACACACGACACAATGTAGGTTTTCAAATCCTTGACGAACTTGCTAGAAAAAATGAATGCCTATGGGAATCAAAAAAACTCGCATACCATACTAAAATCAAAAAGAAAGGAAAACAGTTTATATTGATCAAACCTACCACCTTTATGAACCGAAGTGGAAAAGCTGTTCGGTATTGGGCTTTAAAAGAAAATATCCCCCTAGAAAACCTTTTAATTCTTACCGATGAATTGCATTTACCTTTCGGTACTATTAGAATAAAAACGAAGGGAAGTCCTGCAGGTCATAACGGTCTAAAAGATATTGAATCGCAATTAAACACCCCTAATTACTCCCGATTGCGATTTGGGATTGGGCAAGAACAAAAAGCATTTGATCAAGTTAAATTTGTTCTAGACAAATGGGAAGCTGAAGAACAAAAAACTTTACCAAAAAGAATCGAACGTTGTTGCGAAGCGGTTCTAAGTTTTGGTCTTCAAGGGGTTCAAAATACCATGAATCAATTTAATGGAACCTAAGCATCATTCTGTTTGAAAAACAAATACCCTTGAGGATGACTCATTTTGTTGAGCGTCACGAGTTATTATTTGCCAATAATAGGTAAGCCCTCTTGAGAGTTCAACGGATATTTGAGTGTTAGAAATTTCAGCTTGATGTAATCTCAGTAGATTTGGCTCTTCACCCAAATAAAAATCATAAGAAAGAATGTCTTCATCTAAATCTGCACCTTCCCATTGAAAAAGAAAAGTATTTGCTGCATTTAAACGAATTTTTGCTTCATCTTCAGGAACTTTAAGTTGTGCTGGAAAAGGAAAATGACTTGTTTTAGGATCTCCTTCAAGGTAAAAATACCACGATTCGCTATCTGTTGTTACAGGGGTTAAAGTAGATTTTGATCGAACACTCCAACGGTAACTTGCGCCACTAGGTAAAATTAATGAAGCATTTTGCAATGCAGTATTCGAAGTAAATCGTTCTTGAGTTTTGTTGTTTTGGACTATTAACTCATAATTGTCGGCGTGTAATGCTACTGTCCATTGAAATCGAACCTGACGCTCGGTTGCATTAATTCTTGAAGCAGTAGTACAGGAATTCAAATTCTCTGGAGCAACTAACAGTACTGCTTCTGGATCGGGAATAGGATCAGGACCACATCCCCAAAAAATGAGCAAACACAATGCGATTAGTCTTTTCATTCCTTTAATAATTTTCGTGTTTCGCTATGACCTCCATAATCTATTTGCAATAAATACCAACCTCTTGGCAATGATTCCATAAGAATTTGAATGGTTCCATTAGATTCTAAATTCCCTTCATACGTCCAGACCAATTCTCCAGCGCCGGTTAATAGTGAAATTTCGGCATGGGACCCTTGGGGTAGGATCAAGCGTGCATTTCGGGATACGGGATTTGGATATATTTTTGCTATGGGCTCTAAATTAATCCACTGTTCAAAAACCCCTTGACAAAGTTTTGGTGTTTTGACTTCAATGCGATTAAGTTTTTTGGTTAATGGTAGTTGTATCTTTTCTTTGCCTTCTATTTGATAAGTTTCCTCATTGACTAGAATCTCATAAACATCGCTTCCGGATAGCTCTAAATTTAATAGCGCAGAAGAAGGATTAAAAAAAGATTGAACATTTAGGGGCTCGGGAGCATTAATTTGTGTTTCAAAACAATATTCAAAGGTGGGGAACTTATCAGAATAAATACATAATTCATAATCACCTGGAGCCAAACTGTTAAGCGTTGTTCCCTTATTAGTAAAAACCAACTCATCCTGAAAACCATTTGGGCCTTTTATTTCTGCTCGATAAAGGAAATCTGCTCGGGCGTTAAATGTAAACGATCCGTTTTCATTATTTGGACAACTACTGTCCTTTTTACTCAAACTCAAATTTAGTGAAGAGAAAATGTCACAAACGTCTCCTATCCCATTTTCGTCAATATCTGCTTGATCTTCGTTACTAATTTCTGGGCAATTATCTTCATCATCTGCAAAAGTATCATTGTCACTATTGGCCTCCGGAACCCCCTCTACACAAAAATAAAGACTGAACTCCTTCAACACTCCCGTGTCTTGAGTATATTGATCTATTACCACCAAGCTCCAGGTTCCCTGGGAAGAAGTATTGTATAAAGTGCTAATATCTTGAATAGGTACAAAACTACCCGTAAATGGCGCAACGCCATCAGTAATACTTTGAGTAGCTTCTTGATCAAAAAGTGTTTGGGTGTAATGATCCTCTGAGTCTCCTTCTTTTGCCCTGCCCAATAGCAATCGTTCTCCTTTTGGAGTTTGTAAATATAAGGTAAGGTCCCCTACCCAGCTATGAGTTAAATCAACCAAAATATTCAGATCAAGAATTGGAGCTTGAAAATTTACATTGATACTAGCCACCGTAATTCCTTCATCGCTGTCAGTAGCGTCTTGAAGATCCACAGGAAGACTTGATGCGGTAAAATTGGTACAGGTAATAGCACTGGTCTTAAAACGATAAGGAGAAGAAAATTGTGATACCCCACAATTATTTTGCTGCTGTATTCTCCAATAAAATATAGTGGCTCCCTCCAGGTTTCGAACTTGAAATTGTTCTTTACTTACCAGGGTGTCTATGACTATATTTTCAAAATCTGCATCGCGGGCTAATTGAATTCTGGAATGATCGGCATTTAAATCGTCCTCCCATTGCAAAATAGGGTTAATGTTTACTGACTCAGAGTTATTTTCAGGTAAAAGCAAATTTGCTAGAGAAAGCGCTGAACTTCTTTGATTCAAAATAAACGCATAGCTTTCCTTTTCTCCATTTACTAAAACTTCTAAATTAAATCGATATTGCCCGGCATCTAAATTGGAAAGTCCAATTAAGTTTACAAATCCTGAGGTATCACTTGAATTGAAAATAGATTTAGAAAATTGAGCGCTAACAAAAGCCGGAAGATTATTCAATTCCAGACTAAAATTGTCATCAAAACTTTCGCTACGTTGAATGGTAAAATCATATCTCAAACTATTTGCAGAACAATTTTCTTGTTCATAGGGGGTAAAATTTAAAGCTAAGTCTCTTGCAGCGATGCTAAAATTTTCCGTGTTGACAGCAAAAAAGATATTCTCTTTTCCACTAATTTTTATTCGAGCAGAATTCGTGTTTAAATCATTGGGGATTAGAACTTCTGCTTCACCATTATTTGGGACCCCGGCTGCTAATATTACAGGAAAGCTCAAGCCCCCGTCAGTAGATAATGAAATCACTACTTCTGATGTATTTACGGGACTTTGATCGGTATTAGCAACATCCCATAGTATGCGCTCTAAGGAACCTCCCTGTATCAAAAGCTCGGGCTCATCATGTGAAATTATTTTAAAGGGTCCTGCATTACCACTGACCTCAATCTCTATTTTATCTTGTGCCAACTGCGTATAAGAATCGTTTTGTTTGCGAACACTTAACCCCCAATTTAACATACGCCCAACCGATGAAACAGTCTCCCAATCCGAATTCATTTTAGGGTTTTGTTCTGTTAGTTTGTTAGATAAAATTCGATTGATATTAGGAATATATCGATTTGATGCTTCGGAGGGTGGTAAAGACCGTGCCATAGCACCTAGTAAATTTTCTGGACCAAAATTGGATGCAGTGATTTTTCCGTTGTCTAGTTGTTCCCAACAATAAGTATAATTCGCATCACCTACAATAGGATCTATTTTTAATTCGTATGCAGTCCCAGTAGGTATGACATAGTCAGCGCCGGCATTGACAGTGAAAACTTCTGCACCTAAATCTTCTGTTTGTCCACAGCTAATAGTATCTAAATAGGATAAAATATTTTGAATACTGTGATAGTGGAAATAAGGATCTCCATGCTCTTGTAAATCGTCAGAACCTGTTATTCCTGCGTAACCCATGATGGTCGAACCACTTCCAGGTTCTGCATTTACACCAGCACCTTCGGTAACATGAGAAAAGGTGTGATAGGCCCCAAATTGATGACCTATTTCGTGACCCGCATAATCTAAATCAAAGTAATCGTTACGAAATTCTCCGCCAAAAATATCTCGAAAGGGATGGATTGAATAACCTTGACCTTTTTCTCCAGACACACAAACACAGCCTATACAACCAGCATCTCCATTAGGTTCACCAAAATCAAAAAGATGTCCTACATCATAATTTTCATCTCCAATTTGTTTGTCTAATGTAGCTTGTAGTTCTGTGTTAAAATTTGCATTAAAGGGGTCTGTATCAGAATCTTGATACATAATTTCAGCATCTGAAACTAATTCCAACCGAATATTTAAATCATTTTCAAAAATGACATTTATACGGTTTATCGTGCTTACTACAGCTGCAAAGGCATCTTCCGCGTTGGTTCCATTACTATCATCATCATCTCCCCAAAATTTGGTGTACTCTCCTGTTCCCGCTACTGCTATTCGAAACGTTCGCAACTGATCATTTAACAATTGGACTTTGGAAGCATTAGCAGCTTGCTTCTGTTTTGAAAGTTTAGCTTCTGTCTTACAAATAAGTGAGGTACTGATATCCCTTTGGGTTTTTAGGTAGGAAAAATGATAGTGTTGCTGCCCCTTGATGGGTTGAATAAAATAATCGGGACCCTCTTTGAAACGCAACCACGCATTAATGCCGTTAGGGAGGGTACTCAGTCGGAGTTGTACTTCTGGTCTGCTTTTACTCCGTCCTTTAAACGTTTTTATTTTAGGGTATTTTGCCGATAAGCTTTTTGAAAGTAGGGGTACTGGGGTCAATAAAAAAACTTCCTCTTCCCCTTTTTCATTAGGGAGGGTAATCTCTTGTTTAGTTGATTTGTTAGAAAGTAACTTTGTCTCGAGAAAATTTGAAGGCATCTGGTAGTAGTTTTCTCCAAATACCTCAAAAGCGACTCCTCTCTTATTGGGATTGGAAACTTGTGTCCATTTGCTTTGGCCCAAAATAGATTGCAAGGGAAAGAGCACTAAGAGCATCCCTATAAGACACTTTTTTTTAAGCAAATACAATTTTTTAATTTTCAAAACAATTGAATCCTGTCGTTGCTAAAAATAAACAAACTAATTAGTCTATATGTGATATTAACGTACTTTTGTCATGCTAATACAAAGCATTTTTTGATGAATGTTGTTCATGGAATTGAAAATTATTCTACAAACGCCAAATCAATTCTAACTATTGGAACCTTTGATGGGGTCCATATGGGACATCAAAAAATTATTAACACCCTAGTGAAACAAGCGCGTAAAGAAAATTTACTTGCAAACGTTCTTACCTTTTTCCCGCACCCTAGAATGATTCTTCAAAAAGAGACTGAAATCAAACTTATAGACACCTTAAAAGAAAAAGAAGCGCTTTTAAAAGGGTTGGGAATAGACAACCTTATCATACATCCCTTTTCAAAAGAATTTTCCAGGCTTACAGCTATTGAGTTTACACGCGATATCTTAGTAAATCAGTTAGGGATTTCATCTTTAATGATCGGATACGATCATCGATTTGGAAAAAATCGTGAAGCAAGCGTTGAAGATTTGAGGGCCTATGGAAAAACCTATAACTTTAAGGTTACCATCATTCCCCCTCAAGATATAGCCTCCATAACCGTTAGTTCCACAAAAGTGCGCAAAGCCATTATGGAAAGTGATTTTGAGAAAACACATCAATTTTTAGGTAGGCCTTTCCAACTTATTGGAACGGTTATCAAAGGAGCTGGTCTTGGAAGAACTATTGCATTTCCCACTGCAAATCTTCAAATTGAAGAAACCTACAAACTCCTTCCTCCCCGAGGGGTATACCTTGTTAGAGTTCAATATCAAAAGGAGGTTTTTCCTGGAATGATGAATATTGGAAATCGTCCCACGATCCAGGGTAATAATCAGACATTAGAGGTTCATATTTTTGATTTTAATGAAAGCATCTATGGTCAAAAATTACAAGTTTCTATTCTGAAAAAAATACGTGATGAAATAAAATTTGATTCGTTGGAAGCTTTAAAATCTCAACTAAAAAAAGATCAAGAAATTTGCAAAAGAACCCTCGCCGAGTAAGGGAAGAACTAAAATTACTTTATTTTTGCAAAAAGAATTTCCATGCTCGCACTGCAATTTATTAGAGAAAATAAGGACTCCCTACTTTTAGGACTTCAAAAAAGGGGTTTTAAAAACCCTGAAGTTATCAATCAAATCATTGATTTAGATCAAAAAAGAAGAAGCCAGCAGGCAAAATTGGATTCTCTTTTAGCCGAATCCAATCAGATGGCTAAAGAAATTGGAATCCTTTTTAAGTCTGGAGCGCTTGATCAAGCCAACCTTCTTAAAGAAAAAAGTGTGCCTTCAAAAATCACTTTAAAAGCGCTCCAAGAAGCCTTACAGGAAACGACAAATCGACTATTTGAATTGCGTACCCAAGTACCCAATATGCCTCATGAAAGTGTCCCAGCAGGAAATTCTGAAGCGGATAATGAAGAGATTTTTTCTGCCGGAAAGATTCCAAAATTAGAAGCTAACGCACAGCCCCATTGGGAACTGGCTTCTAAATACGATTTGATAGATTTTGAACTTGGAAATAAAATAACAGGAGCTGGGTTTCCTGTCTATAAAGGTAAAGGAGCTCGTTTACAAAGAGGACTCATCAATTATTTTTTAGATCGCAATACGGCCGCAGGCTATAAAGAAGTACAAGTCCCCCATTTAGTGAATGAAGACTCTGGTTTTGGTACGGGACAATTGCCCGATAAAGAAGGGCAAATGTATCATGTACAAACAGATAACCTTTATTTAATCCCTACTGCTGAAGTACCCATTACCAATCTTTATCGCAACAGCCTGCTGAATGCCACGGACCTACCTATTGCCTTAACTGGATACACCCCTTGCTTTAGAAGAGAAGCTGGAAGCTATGGAGCTCATGTTCGCGGCCTTAACCGCCTTCATCAATTTGACAAAGTAGAAATTGTAAGAATTGAAGAGCCCCAAAATGCACTTCAAGCTTTAGATCAAATGGTGGAACATGTAAAATCCATACTTAATGAATTGGAATTACCCTACCGAATATTGAAACTCTGTGGAGGAGATTTAGGCTTTACCGCTGCTTTAACTTATGATTTTGAAATCTATTCAACAGCACAAAAAAGATGGTTAGAAATCAGTTCTGTATCAACATTTAATGGTTTTCAAGCAGAACGCCTGCAACTGAGATACAAAGACAAGAATGGAAAAAAACAAAGTGTTCATACCCTAAACGGAAGTGCCCTTGCGCTTCCAAGAGTTGTTGCTGGACTTCTTGAAAATTTTCAAACCCCACAAGGGATTCAAATTCCTAAGGTTTTAGTTCCTTATACAGGGTTTGATCGAATCGACTAGGATGTTAATCTACAATGTCACCACTCATGTTGAAGCTTCTATAGAAAAAGAATGGCTGCAATGGATGAAAGTGAAACACCTTCCCGACATGCTTGCTACAAAAAAGTTTATCCGTAGCAAAATTTTTAAAATTATAAGCCAAGAAGACCACGGAGGGGTAAGTTATGCGGTTCAATATCATTGTAAAAATAAAACACTATTGAATCGATATATTAAAGAAGATGCAGCCTTATTAAAAAAGGCAAGTGAGGTGAAATTTGGTAACCGCATCCTTTATTTTAGAACAGAACTTCTGCTAATTGAGGAACAATCATGAAACCCGTTCGTGCAAAGAAAAAATTAGGACAACACTTTTTGACCGATTTAAACATCGCCAAACGAATTTCAGATACGCTGGATTTTAAGTCCTACAATACAATAGTTGAAATTGGCCCGGGAATGGGGGTACTTACTCAGTTTTTAATAAACAAGTCCAATGATTTGTTTTTAGTTGAAATCGATACAGAATCTGTTGCTTTCCTTAAAAACGCCTATACAAATGGGAACCTTAAAATAATAGAAGCTGACTTTCTAAAACTTGATTTTAAAAACAGTTTCGGAACCAATCCTTTAGCAATAATTGGAAATTTTCCCTATAATATTTCCACTCAAATAGTTTTTAAAACTCTAGAAAATCGCCACCAAATACCTTTTTTTGCGGGTATGTTTCAAAAAGAAGTTGCCGAACGTATTTGCGAACCTCCGGGTTCAAAGAAATACGGCATTTTATCCGTACTTACTCAATTATTCTATAAAACTGAACTTCTTTTTATAGTACCTCCTCAAGTATTTAGCCCCCCCCCAAAGGTAGAATCTGCAGTAATTCGTTTGGTTCGTAAACAAAACTTCCACTTGGAATGTGATGAAGAATTATTATTTAAACTTGTTAAATTAAGCTTCCAACAAAGACGTAAGACTTTGCGTAACAGTTTAAAAAAAATGAATATCCCTGAAATGTTAAGAGAAGATGCTATCTTTGACCTACGTCCAGAGAAGCTCTCAGGTGATGACTTTATCCAACTCACAAAAAGGATTGGCCATGGCAACATTTCAAATTGATTCCCTTTTCTTAGATGACATCAAAACGCTCATTGAAAAAAAGGACAATGCACGTTTAAAAAGAAAACTTCAGCCAGTTCACTATGCGGATCTGGGGGAAATTATAGAAGGACTCTCCATCGAAGAAGCCACGTATCTAATTAAGTTATTAGGAAGTGACACCACAGCTGATGCACTAGCCGACGTTGACCCAGATATTAGAGAAGGCATTTTACGTCAACTCTCAGCAAAAGAGATTGCTAAAGAAGTTCTTGAGTTAGATACAGATGACGCTGCAGACATCATCCTTGAACTTCCTGAGGAGCGCCAAGAAAAGGTCATGTCTCAAATAGAAGATATCGAACACGCGAAAGACATTCGCGATCTTCTGCGTTACGATGAGAATTCAGCTGGAGGTCTTATGGCTAAAGAATTGGTGAAAGTAAAGGAAGATCTTAGTGTCCTTAAATGTCTAAATGAAATGCGTGCACAAGCAGAAAATGTGACACGAGTACATTCCATTTACGTTGTGGATGAAAAAAACAGGCTCAAAGGGCGCCTTTCACTTAAAGACTTAATTACCGCCAATTCCAGAGCTAAGGTTAAAGATATTTATATTCCTCAGGTTGACTTTGTCACTGTAGATCAAGAAGGAGATGAAGTTGCCAAAATCATGTCAAAATACGATTTAGAAGCGATTCCGGTAATCAATAGCAAGAAAGAACTTTTAGGTCGCATCACAATCGATGATATTGTTGATTTAATAAAAGAAGAAGCAGATAAAGATTATCAGCTTGCTGCTGGTATTTCGGCAGACGTAGAGGCAGACGATAAAATCTTTGACTTGGTCAAAGCGCGACTACCTTGGCTTTTTTTGGGTTTACTAGGAGGGCTAGGAAGTGTATTCATACTCCAAGATTTTGAATCGATTATGGAAGAACCCAAGTTGCGAAACTTATTTTTCTACACTCCTCTTATTGCCGCTATGGCGGGAAATGTAGGGGTACAATCCTCGGCTATTATCGTACAGGGTATCGCAAATGATGCAGTCAAAGGTTCCCTGTTTAAACGTTTAATT
>JALRDC010000041.1 GCA_023262245.1 Flavobacteriaceae bacterium | reverse complement strand
TTCGTGTAAACGGTTAATCAACTCCCCCTCTACATTAGACTGAAAATAATCAAAGTCAACCTGAGGAAAACGCTTTTGTAACTCTTGGTAGTAGTCCTCAAAGCTTTGATTTCCATAGACCGAGGGTTCACGGGTTCCCAAAAGATTTAAGTTTGGCCCGTTGATGATACTGATCTTCATTTTTATTATTTTCGTAAAAGTATAGAAATTCAACTTAATCCCCACAAAACAAAGCGTGTGAATTGGCAACAAGCAGTAGCAGATTTTCGAATGTACCTCAAGATTGAAAGGGGTTTGGCTGAAAATTCAATAGAAAACTACAGTTTAGACCTACGTACTTTTCAGAATTTTTTGTTTTCAGAAAAAATTAAAGAAAGTCCGTTGGACTGTTCTCAAGAAACGGTAAAGCAATTTATTTACGAAACGGCAAAGGTACTAAGCCCTCATACCCAAGCCAGACGAATTGCAGGTTTACGCAGTTTTTTTGACTACCTCATTTTTGAAAAATACCGACAATCCAACCCCACGGATCTTATCGAAACGCCCAAACTGGGAAGGAAACTTCCCGACGTGCTCTCCTTAAAGGAAATAGAAACCTTAGTAGAACATGTAGATTTAGGACATCCCCAAGGACATCGTAATCGTGCTATTTTAGAAACACTATACGGCAGCGGACTGCGGGTCTCAGAATTGATAAATTTGAGTCTTTCCAACCTCTTTTTTAAGGAGGAAGTCATCCGTGTTACGGGCAAAGGAAACAAACAACGTTTAGTTCCTATGGGCACAGTAGCTAAAAAATATTTAGAAGCCTATCTGCATCAGGTACGCACTTTACAAAAAATTCATCCAGAACATCAAGACACTACCTTTCTTAATCGCAATGGAAGAGGGCTAACCCGACAAATGATCTTTACTCTTATTCGTTCTTTAGCGCAAAAGGCTCATATTCAAAAGAAAATAGGCCCGCATACCTTCCGACATTCTTTTGCCACACATTTATTAGAAAACGGAGCTGATTTACGAAGTATTCAAATCCTAATGGGACATGAAAGCATCACTACTACAGAGGTTTATACCCATTTAGATACACAACATTTACGCGCCGTTGTAGAACAGTTCCACCCAAGAAATGGTGCTTAGCTTGAGGTTACCAATCGGAATCCTTCACCGTGAATATTGAGGATTTGAACTTTTTCGTCCTTTGCCAAGTATTTTCGGAGCTTGGCAATATAAACATCCATGCTGCGGGAGGTAAAGTAATTGTCGTCACGCCAGATTTTATTTAAAGCAACTTCTCTAGGCAATAGATCGTCTAGATTTAATACCAAAAGACGAAGCAATTGATTCTCTTTGGGAGAGAGTTTGATGGGTGCTTCCTCTTTATGGATTAAAAAACGTAGCTTAGAATTGAATTTAAAATCACTAAAATTAAATTCAAAGGTGTCGTCCACTGGACTGACAGGAATACTTTTTCTATTAAGTATGGCTTTAATTTTTGCTAACAGTACATCCGAATCAAAAGGTTTGGTCATATAATCATCGGCTCCAATTTTAAATCCTTTTAGCACATCTTCTTTAAGTTGTTTTGCGGTTAGGAAGAAAATGGGAACCACATCGTTTTTTTCACGGATTTCTTTTGCGAGCGTAAAACCATCTTTATAGGGCATCATAACATCGAGGATACAAAGATCAAAGTTGTCTTTTTTGAATTTTTCAAATCCTTCAATACCATTTTTGGCAAGGGTAATATCATAGTCGTTAAGCCCTAAATATTCCTTTAGGATACTTCCGAAGTTAGGGTCGTCTTCTACAAGAAGAATTTTTTTATTGGTGTTTTTCATTTTTATATAGAATGAGGCGTTATTAAATTAATTGTTCATTGGGAATACGTATGGTAAAAGTAGTCCCAAAATCATTCTTGCTCTCCAAGTTGATCTCACCTTTGTGTAGATCCACAATTTTCTTGACATAAGCAAGTCCCAAACCGTGCCCTTTAACGTTGTGAATGTCGCCAGAGGCTGCTCGGTAAAATTTGTCGAATATTTTTTTTTGTACGGCTGGAGTCATCCCTATTCCGTTGTCTCTAACTTTAATAATAAGATCACCTTCCTCGTTATAGGTCTCTAGCTCTAACTTAGGACGCTTATTACAGTATTTTACTGCATTGTCTAAAAGGTTGATAATGATGTTAGTAAAATGGCTTTTATTTCCATTGATAAAGGCATTTTCTGCTCTTAAAAGGGTTTTAATCTCTCCTGATTTATCTTTGAGAATTAATTGGATATGGCTTATGGCATCCTCAAGCACCTTGTGAGCATTGAGCGTTGTCTTTTGAATGGGTTCTTTGCTGCGCTCTAATTGGGAAATTCTCAAAACGTTTTCAACTTGTGATAACATACGGCTGTTTTCTTCTCGTATCATTTGCACATACTGTTCCATCTTCTTTGGTGTTTTTATAGCCTTAGGATTGGAAATAGCGTCTAAAGCTAAATTGATTGTCGCAATAGGTGTTTTAAACTCATGAGACATATTATTGATGAAATCCGTTTTAATTTCTGATATCTTTTTTTGTTGGATGATTTGATACAAAGCAGAGCTAGAGACTAAAACAATAAACAGGGTGAGGAAAAGTGTTAATCCTCCAATGCTAAGGATGGACGAAAAAACATATTGATCGCGTTCCGGAAAGGATACCACCAGTTCGTATTTACGGATACCTTTTTCGTCTTGAAATATAGGGGTAGCGTAGCGATATCCCTTTTGAGACTCACTGTAGTTATTAGATTTAATTTTAGTTGCCAGACCGTTGTCATAGATTCCAAATTCGTAAGGAGTAACGATCATTTTGGCATCAAACTCGCGCCTGAGAACCAAATCTAACTCATTAGCATTTAGCCTTTTGTGGATGGGCGTATTGGCGGTATAATCTTTAAATGTTGAACGTATCCGCTGATTGGAGATGTTCATTCGATCTATTGTCTTTATTTTTTCAATAGAGGTTGCAATATTGTTTTCTCGATTAAAAACATCATTTTTATT
>JALRDC010000155.1 GCA_023262245.1 Flavobacteriaceae bacterium | reverse complement strand
TCCTCCAAAAGTGGGGGCAATGGCTTTTACAGCGGCAATAAATTCTTCGGGGTCTTTAGCGTCCACTTCAATATCAAAAACATCAATACCTGCAAAAATTTTAAAGAGTAAGGCCTTACCTTCCATTACCGGTTTAGATGCTTCTGGACCAATATCGCCCAAACCTAACACAGCAGTTCCATTAGATATTACCGCTACCAAGTTTCCTTTATTGGTGTACTTATATACGTCGGCTTTTTGTTTTTCAATTTCTAAACAAGGGATTGCTACTCCAGGAGAATAGGCCAAGGCCAAATCGCGTTGGGTGTCATAATTTTTGGTAGGAACAATCTTTGTCTTACCTGGGCGAGGCTTGGCATGATATACCAAAGCTTCCCGTCTGTTGTTTTGCTTACTCATGACGATGATGCTTTGAACAAATGTAGGAAGACTTGTTAAATAACTGGGGACAAACTAAAAAAAAGACCCGCAAAATAAGGGTCTCTAATTTAAAAAATGAGTTAAATTTTTTCTAAATATGCTCCTAATTTGAGACCTTTCTATAATGGAATTGAATATTTGACTTTACTAAAAGTTAAGATACTTTATTGAATGCCCTTAACAGCAATACCTAAGGGTGTTTTTTTGTTTGAATTTGAGTAACAACATAGTCCCCCACGTTTTGTCCTTGGGCAACGCCTTCAGTAATAGCCATCATGTAATGTATCCCTCCGTATAATCTTGAAATAGCAGCTTCTTCAGAAGCATGGATGAAAGACGTATAGGAGCGTTCCGGAAGGCCATAGGCTAGCTCTGTAGTGTCTACAAATTCAAAATTATCCCCAAAAAGGTCTGTTAGGGTTACAGCAGCTGCACGAGAAATGACAGAATGCCCACTGGTGTATTCGGGAAAAGGTGGAGTTTGTAAAAGAGGTAACCATTCTTCGTCATAAAATTGATTGATCAATGTTTCAGGACGAACAACCAAAGTTTCCCATTTTTCATCCCAACAACTAATAAAGGCATCAAATAAGGCTATTGAGACATTTGCATAAGCATTAACCGTATCTTCAAAGGAACTTTTTGCTTGTCGGGTTGCTATGGCCGTAATCCCAATCCAGTGTCCTCCGGGTGTAATTTTTTTGGTAGCAAACATGGCATGGCCTCTGTGGTGGGTAACGTAAGGATTGCAATCCCAAAATTTAGCAATATCAACTTGCTCTTTTGTCAGTTGATTTGTGACTTCAAAAACTTCCATTAGCTGTTTTTGAAAAGGACTCCCTTCTCTTAGGTCAAAAGGTAAAGGATCTTTAGGTGGAAATTGATTTGAAGAATCTAAAACCATCGTTCTAATTTCTTGCCAGTGCGGTTCGATCCCATCCATATAATCCGGGGGAGTGGGTTTCCAAAATTGATCTTCTTCTTTTATTGTGTATTTTGGGTAGGTACGTGTCTGTTTGTATTTATCTTTTGAGGCCCAATCCAAAATAAATTCGGCTACTTGATTTCCGTAATTTTCAGAAGCTCGTATTACCTTTTTGGGGACCTTAAATTCTTTTAGTTTTTTATGAAAATCTTCTTGAAAGGCTTCCATCTTGTCTTCTGAAAAAATCAAAGCTTTCCCTACTGTATTAAAAGCAAAAAGGGACGCCAGTTTAGCATTTACTTCTTCATTTTCAGCCTTGGGTATCGGCTGTAATTCTTGTACTTGTCCTGCAAGGGAATTGTACTGATCGGGAAATGCATTGGCTATAATTTCGTATGCTGCGATAGAAGGATACAAATACACCCTGGAGGCTACCGGAGGTGAAAAAATATCATATACTACAATGTCTGTAAGGTTTTGTACTGCATTTTGAAAAAGCTCAGGATCATCAATCTTAGCTAGATATGCAGTCTTTGGTTCAGTGGAACAATTGGATACGATAAGTAATAGAAAAAGTAATATGTAGGTGGTATATTTCATGTTGTGTTTTTAAAATTCATTCTATCATAAATCAAAGGGCATCTAAGTATTTGATTCCAAATGTACTATTTTTCAGTCAACAAAGTATTATTGATGTTCATGATCCTATTGGATGAATTATTTCAATGCTCTAAAATATTGAAGAGTGAAATTATTTAATTAAAATAACCCATGTACATCTTAGTCAATTTCTAAAATAAATTGTCAGTTCGAGTGATTTTGAGGTACGAAAAATTGTATCGAGAACGGATTGGTAAATAAAATTCTTATTCTATTTACAAAATTTACTGGAATTGATAAATTTTATCAAAATGCACCCCTAGTTCAAACAAGTTCTACTTAGTTTTTTCAAAAACCAATAATTTATCTTGATTTTGTGCCACAAGTATTAATATTTTTCCATTTTTTAAACGAACTTTTTCAATACTTCTAGCATCCCCAGTGACAAAAAACCCAGAATCATTTGATTTGAATACTTCAAGCATTCCTTTTTCATTAGTACGCAATATGCTCCCTTGAAGGGCATCGTTTTTTCCTTCAAAAGGAGACCCGCCATATTCGTTACCTACCGCAAAAATGTTTGTTTTACCTTCTTCAATTAAAAATAAGAAGTCGTTAATGGGACCTAATTGGATTTCCCCTGGAAGCGATCTTAATTTAAACTTGTTATTCCCTAAATTTTCAAGCCATTTAGAATCGTCATGATTAACAATTAGTAAACTATCCAGGTCCACAAATCCTATTTTCTGATAATGCTTAAAATTAGCTTTAGAAAAGGATTTGTAGGAATTAAATTCTTTTCTAAAAGAGGGACTTTGTTGTATTAAATTATCCCAAAATTGAATTGGATAAATATCTTTAGTTCCTTTATCATTTAATTGAGTCGTGAAAATAACTGGGTCAATACTTCCATTTTGATCGATATCATTAGAAGTTAAATAAAGTGGTGTTTTTGGAGAAATATTATACATATTGTTTTTACCGAAATTTCCTAGTATGATATCGGGATCTCCATCTTGGTCAAGGTCACCAATTTCTAATGCTCTCCACAAACCTTTTGCATCCTTTAAAACTTGAGACGTAAATTTTTTTAATTGACCGTTAAGATTAAAAAAAATGGATACTGGTCCAAACTCCCCAACAACAAGCAAATCTTTTTTCCCATCTTCATTTATATCAAACCATTTAGCATCACTAACCATACGCAACTTTCTTAGGTCTGGCGCTAAACTTTGGGTTACATCACTAAAGAATCCGTTATTATTTTCTAATAAATAACTGGCTTCTGCATTGGGAAAATTTCCTGGCTTGAAATTACCTCCAACAAAGAGATCAATATCGCCATCATCGTCATAATCACAAGGGGTAACAACCGATCCGTTTACTTTTAAGTCTGGAATTTTCGAAGGGTCTAATTTAAAATTGCCAAACCCATCATTTATCATTAATCGATCTTGATATGTAAAAGACTTATTCGTTTTTTCACTCCCACCTGAAACAAGATATAGATCGTTATCACCATCATTGTCTGCATCAAAAAGAACCAAATCTTCTATTTCAAATTCTTTTTCAAGGTCAGATTCAAACAAATCTTTTGAAACAAATTTTGATGAGCTTGTCTGAAAATAAATCACGGGCGAAGAATTAAAAGAGCCTCCCACAATAAAATCTTCAAGACCGTCATTATTTATATCCCCTATCCCAAGGCAAGGTCCATTTTTTGAAATTTTGTGTGGTAATAAGCGTTGGTTAAAAAAGTCTTGAAAATTGTTTTCATGATGATAATAATTAATTTGATAATTTTCTGAAACTTCTTTATAGGGTAATTCTTCCTTTTTGTTTATTAATGGATAACTTATTTGTCCTGCTTTTGTTGCATTTTCCTGATAAAGTAGGTGCTTTTTATTTAATTCGGGATAAACTAGCTGAGAGACCCTACCATTTGGCCATAAAACGTCAATGGTTTCAACTTCGTTTCTTTCCCCCAATCCAAAATATACTAAAGGATCTACAGAAGACATATATCCTCTTGAAAGTTGTTGCTCGTGAAATTGAAATTTTCCATCAGGATATCGCAAAACGATTTTCGTGCCAATTGCATTGGGGTTTTGTTTTGTCCCTTTGAGCTCTAATTGAAGATAATTGGGTTTTTTTCTATTAGAACTTAGAGTATTTTCAAATATAAATGCCTTTTCATTTATGTTATTTATGACATAGTCTAAGTCACCATCCAGATCAAGGTCAGAAAGAGATGCTCCATTTGAAAAAGAAGGTATGTTCAGACCCCATTTTTTACTGTAATCTTCAAACGTTAAATCTCCCATGTTACGAAAAGCATAATTCGGTATTTTAACAATAGGAATAGCCTCCAATAATTTTGGAACAGGTGTATAAGGTTCTGATTCCAATCGATAATTAGCAAAATCCATATCCGTAACATCCCTTGGAAAACCATTTGTAATAAGTAAATCTTTGTAACCATCTGCATCTATATCGAAAAGTAAAGGAGACCAACTCCAATCCGTTTGATGTATTCCAGCAAATTGTCCGATTTCAGAAAAAGGAAGGTTGGGTCCATTGTTTTTGAATAACATATTTCGAATGTGCTGATCTTGGTACCCCCATTTTTTATTTAATGTTTCTTCAAAAAAAGAACTCTTTGCTATGGTAGTCTTTCTTCTTTCATGGGTAGTCCCAAGCATATCTAAAGAAATAAGATCGGTATATCCATCATTGTTAAAATCTGCTGCATCAGAACCCATGGAAAATTTACTTTGATGTAACAAATACTCTTTTATTTGATTTTTAAATGTTCCGTCTCTTTGATTTATGTAGAGTAAATCGTTAGTTAAATAATCGTTAGTTATATACAAGTCTATCCATTGGTCTTTATTGATATCCAACGGGGTAACACTTAATCCAAATCCTTCAATGACGATTCCGGCCTCTAAAGTTACATCTGTAAAAGTACCATCCCCTCCATTTTTGTATAATCTATCGTTACTCGAAGCTGTTCCATCCACTATTATTTCTCTGTAATTTGTGGGATTATTTTTATTCTGTTCATTGTTTACAACGTAAAGATCTAAATCACCATCATTATCAAAATCTATAAAAGCTGCAGCCATACTATTCCCCTGGTCGTCCACACCATATTGAGTTGCCTGCTCTTCAAAATAGGGAACTCCATTTTTGTTCAACCCCTTATTTATATATAAACGATTTTTTCTGTTATTTTTATTCATCGCAACAGCAACATATATATCCATCCATCCATCTTTATTTACATCTGCAATTGCAATACCTGTTGACCAGATCCCTTTAGAATTTAATTGAGCTTCTTCTGTAATGTTTTTAAATTTTAAGTCCCCTTTGTTTAAAAATAATTGATTTGAAACCATATTAGCAGTAAAGAAAATATCTGGCAACCCATCTTTATTAAAATCAGAAATCGCTACTCCTCCTCCATTAAAAATATATTCTTCTTTAAGAATATTAAATTCCTCTGTTTCAGTAATTGTATTCTCAAAAGCAACACCAGTTTCAGACGAATTCAATAGTTTAAAAAGTGGGGATGGACTCTTTTTACAGGAATAAAGTAGTCCAATACAAACTAAAGAAGTAATGATAATGTAGTTTTTTAAATCCATAAAAAAAAGCCACAAAGTGGTATCACTTCGTGGCCTAATTAATTTACTTTTTTTCTAGTAATTTGGATCCTGAGTTAAAGTAGGTTCCCCATCTTTAAACGATCGATCAATTGCGTATGTAGGAATAGGATAGAATTCATTTTTAGGAGATGTAAATTGCTTTCCCTGTAAATAGACTCTAAACTGAGATTCTCGCTGTAGATAATCATTTAACACCTCAGATTGAACACCCCATCTTTGAAGATCAAAGAAACGATTTCCTTCCATCGCCGTTTCAAGTCTCATTTCATAACGAACGGCTCTTCTAGCCAAAGCCGGATCAGTCCATGCATCTAAATATTCCCCTACATTATAATTAGCTGCAGGATTTGAAGTGGTTGTATATTCGAAACGTGTTCCCCCTTGAATTGCTTCAGGAACAAAGCCATCTGGATTTGCAGCTCTTCTTCTCACACGATTCACCAACATTCTTGCTTCTTCTAACTTTCCTAACTCAACTTTGGCTTCTGCTGCCCATAATAAGACATGACCCAAACGCATGATTCTAAAGTTATTTGCCGATAGATTTCCCCATCCTCCTACACCAAAGGCTTCTGGTTCTGCTACATGCTTTTTGGAGAAATAAGGACCCGCATAAGTCAAGTCGCGAATGTAATCTACCTGCATGATATGAAATCCTTTATACAAAATACCAGGACGTCCTACCGTGTGGTCTAAACGTGGATCTACAGAAGGATCCCCGATTGGTTTTCCAATAGTTGTCTCATCCCCTGTCGGATTTGTGATATGTTTCGTCTTCCATGACTCATCCAACAAAGGCAATCCATTAGTGTCTGTTTGAAAGAAATTTATCAAGTCTTGAGGGGCTTGTAGGAAACCACAACATCCCCAAGGAGAAATATACGGATGTGCCAATCCTATCTCCGCATTCGATGCGTTGGTGTCTGCACTTGAAACCGCATATTGAATTTCAAAAATAGATTCTTTGTTATTTCGAGTGGCTACCAAATAATTGTCCTCAAATTTTTCAACCAGATCAAAGGGTCCGTTATTGATTATATCCATCAATATGGGTTCTGCTCCTGCCCAATCCGATTGGAAGATTTTAGCTTTTGCCAAATAGGCTTTTGCAGCCCAACTGGTTGCACGGCCCACTTCAGATTGAGTAGAAGGCAATGCTGCTGCCGCATCAGAAAAATCTTGTTCAATTTGATTCCAAATCTTTCCACTGTTAGGTACTTTTGAAGCTTCCAAGTCGTCTAGGCTGAAGTTATCCTCTCCAACAAACTTGGGGGTACGATACATTTTTTGCATTTCAAAGTGTTGCCATCCTCGGATAAATTTGGCCTCTCCAATAATCTCTGCTTTTCTAGTGGCAGACAAATCTTCTGCAGCTTCCGCACTAAGGATTACATCATTGGCTCTGGCTACTCCCCAATATCCGGAACGCCACTTATCACGGTTATGAACATTAAAAGTGTTAAAATCATAGGTTTCAATAAATGAATGTTCGGGTTGATCACCCGCGTCGGTTCCTTTTAAAGCATCGTCCGAGGAAATGGATCCGAATATCCATGCCCAAGTAGAATAGTACCAAGTTCCACCTCCTGAGAGTCCATATCCTGCAACGGTTCTATAGGCAGATATTAATTTACCTTCTACCCCAGCCGCGTTATTTAATGCAGGTCCCGAAAGAGATGCTTGTGGCTCCTTCGTCAAAAATTCATCACTACATCCCATATTCATAAATGAAAGGGTAAGTGACATTATTAAAAACATTTTTAATTTTTTCATCTTGTTTTAATTGAATTAAGTTTAAAATAAAGAAAGGTTTAACCCTACGGTAAGCGTTTTGGAAACGGGCATAAAGCCACCGTCATAGCCCAATTGAATATCATTCCCTGTTTGTATTTCTGGATTTAATCCTGTATAGTTGGTAAACGTAAAGAGGTTTTGAGCTTGAATATAGATTTGACCACCTGAAATTCCTAAAGCCCGTTTTAAAGCCTCATCAAAGGAATAAGTTAGCTGAATGTTTCTAATTCTAAAATAAGAAGCATCCTCAATCAGATAGGTAGAGGTTCTACTACTAATTTGATCATTAGCATCGGGAATTGGAGAGGTAGCATTAGGATTAGCAGCTACCCACTGATTTCTTGGTGCCGAAGGGTTACTTGGTTGCCATGCATCTCTCAGTGCCCTTACAGAACGGTTTCCCTGGAAGGTATTGAAGTCTGCAAAGTAGCGAACATAATTGTAGACGTCATTTCCTTGAACTCCATTTCCAAAGATATTCAAGTTAAGGTTTTTATACTTGAGATTTAAATTCACTCCATAGACAAAATCGGGATGAGGATTTCCGATAATCGTTCGATCATCGTCATCAATATTTCCATCTCCATTAACATCCACATACCTAAATTTCCCTGGGGCATTGTAACCCGTTGTTCCATATGGTGCCCAAGCATCAGCCTCGGCTTGCGATTGGAATATTCCATCTACCTTAAAACCGTATAAGGAAGAAATGGGGTCGCCTACAGAAGTTCTAGTCAATGCAGGAACTCTTCTGTTGGATCCAAAAATAGGGGTATCAAACTCATCGAGTTTTTTGACTTCGTTTTTATATGCTGAAATATTTCCTCCAATAGTCACTCTAAAATCGTCATTGATATCATGAATCCAATCAAAAGCAAAATCAATTCCTTCGTTATACATTTCACCAATGTTTACAGCAGGGGCTCCCGCATCTCCAGCAGAATAGACTACAGGAACTGTCAAGAGTAGATCCGAAGTCGTACGATTCCATAAATCGAATTCGATAAAGATTGCTTGATCAAATAATAGAGCATCAAAACCAATGTTGTTAGAGGTTGTGGCTTCCCATTTTGCATTAGGATTTCCAAATACAGCAGGATCATAACCTAAAGTGGCAGAGGAAGCACTTCCGTCAATGGGGTAACCCGAATTATAAGAAGTAGATCTAAACTGAGTAAAGGCATTATAATCTCCAATTTCTTGATTTCCTGTTTTTCCCCATCCATAGCGAAGTTTTAAATCGGTTATCCATGAAGCTCCAGATAAAAAACTCTCTTCAGACAACCTCCATCCTAAACTAAAAGCAGGGAAGATCGCACTGTTCGTAGCAGTTTTAAATCTAGAAGAAGCATCGTTACGAAGCGTGAACTGAGCAAGGTACTTCTCATTATAATTGTAATTGGCTTGACCAAATTGAGACCATAATGAAAAATCTTGGAAGATGTTCCCAAAGTTGCTAGCGGTGCCTTGGTTTCCTAAATCTAAATAACTGATAATTGGAGTAGATTCAAACGGAAAACGCTGTCTTGAAGCACCAAAAAATTCACCAAAACCTTCAATGGCCTCAACTCCAACATACGCTTTGACATTATGAAGATCATTATATGTCTGTTCCCATGCTAGCGTATTGGTCCAGGTCCACTGGTACTCCCAGGAGTGTGCACTAGTCTGTCCATTGATAAAGTTCCCTTCCACGTATTCCGGTTGGGGTCTGCCAATATCCAGCGCCCTTCTATTTTGAATATTTACTCCAAAACTGGATTTCAATTTAAAGTCCTGCGCAATTTTTACTTCCGCATACACATTACCAAAAACTCTACTTCTTCTCCCTCTGTCATCTTGATTTCGGTATAAAGTAGCGTAAGGATTATAGTTATTTCCTAAATTGAGTCCTCGCGATCCAGCAAAGTTTCCAGCAATATCATAAATGGGAAGCAAAGGGTGATGTTTATAAGACACAGAAACAGCATTCTGTTCCCCATCATTAGCATATCCTCCTTTTCGGTTGTCTAAAGAAACCGTAAAGTTTTCTCCCACTGTCAATCGATCACCTAAGGTCTTGGTTGAGGAATTTAATCGGAAAGAAGCACGTTGGTAGCCTACAAAATGTACCACCGCATCTTGACTAAAAAAGTTCGCTGTAAAAGCATACTGTGATTTTTCTGTAGCTGCACTCGCGTCAATCTGATGACTAAATAAAGGAGCATTCGATCGGGTTACCTCTTCCCACCAATTGGTATCTGCAGATCGTGTAATGGCGTAAATATTATCGGGTGTTAAAGAATATAGTGATTCATCCACACTGTTCGCTCCACTAGGAAAGACGTAGTTTGGGATTGAGATTTGTGGATTTTCCGGAGAACCACTAAAACCATATTGTCCATGCGAAGGGGTTTTTCCCGCATAGAAATCTGCCAGGTAAAGGTATTCGCCTAAACCTCTGGCATCTAGAGCCTCTACGTCCTCCGCTGTATTTTGCCAACCGTAATAAGTACTGTAGCTGATTCGAGGTTCTCCTATTTTCCCTTTTTTGGTGGTGATGATGATCACTCCATTTGCAGCTCGAGATCCGTATATGGAGGCTGATGAGGCATCTTTTAAGATTTGAAAGGATTCAATATCGCCCGGATTCAAATTTCCTTGATTTTGGGAAGGGACCCCGTCTATAATGTAAAGGGGGTTGTTGTTTCCAATGGTACCAAAACCTCGGATACGAACGGTCGCTTCACCACCTGGAGTAGCATCACTTACCACAGAGATACCAGAAGCTCTACCTTGCATTTGTTGTGAAAAGGTCGTTGCCGGAACTGAAGTTAATTCCTCCGCATCGATAGTAGAAACGGCTCCTGTAATATCTCTTTTTGACTGTGTACCATATCCCGTAGTTACCACTACCTCGTCAAGCAAGTTCCCCAATTCTAAAATAATTGTAAGCTGGTCTCCAGTTACGGTTGCTTCCTGTGAGGTATATCCTACAAAGGAAACGACAAGTACATCACCCTGCTCAGCTTCTATTGTAAAATTTCCATCAAAATCAGAAGTAGCAAAAGTATTGGTTCCTTTAACCAAGATAGTCGCTCCGGGTAGCGGTCCGTCATCACTAGACACCAGTCCTGAAATAGTTTGAGCATAAATTCCTGTAGTTAATAAAAATGCTATAAAACACAAGAAAACTTTGTTGTTCTTTTTTTTCATTTTTAGGTTAAGTTTTTAGTTGAGTAATTTTTTAGGTTCTCAATACTATTAAGTTTTTTTAAAAATATTTTAATAGATTAGAGATATTCTTACAAAAAGTTTAACTAAAACCTTTTCGTAAAAGCCCAAATAAGATGAACTTAACCTTAAAAGATATTGCCCAAGCTATGGGCGTGTCGGTAACAACGGTATCTAAAGCCCTAAAAGACTATAAAGACATCAGTCCTGAAACCAAAACAAGAATCAGAGCCTATACGGAAAAAGTAAATTTTAGACCCAATGCTCATGCCTCTTTCTTAAGAACACAAAAAACGCGTTTAATCGGTTTGGTATTACCTAGATTGAAACATGATTTTTTTAATGAAATCACTGAAAGTATTATATGTTATGCAGCAAGCCATGATTATAAAGTAATTGTCCTTTGTTCTGAGGAGTCTTATGAAAAAGAGAAAAGTCAAATTAAAGAATTACTTCAACTTAATGTGGATGGTATTTTTATATCCGTAGCTAAAAATACGAATGACTATACTCATTTAAAACAGGTAATTAAGAACAATACCCCCTTGATATTATTTGACCGTACTGTTAAATTAGTTCCCAGTCTTCAGGTTGTTAACGATGATTTTGAAGCGGGTTTTATGGCTACCGAACACCTTATTAAGCAAGGTTGTAAAAAGATTGTTCATCTCAGAGGAGATTTGATTCCTCAAATATCAATAGATCGTTTTTTTGGTTATAAAAAAGCTTTGGAGAAGCATAACATACCCTTTAAAAAAGAGTTGGTCACTATTTGTAGTGAAAACACTTTTGAAGAGGGTTATAAAGGTGTTTTTAATTTAATCAAAAAGTTTCCAGATGTAGACGGATTGTTTGCTATTACAGACTTAGTGGCTATAGGGGCCATGGGTGCTTTTAAAGAGTTAGGTTATCAAATACCTAAAGATGTTGCCATTATCGGGTATAGCAACTGGTTAATTTCTTCTTTAATTACTCCCAAACTAAGTACTATTGAACAAAATGGGAATAAAATGGGGAAGCAGGTAATGCAATCTTTTCTTGATCTTCAAAACACTGATGGGGAAATGGCTACTTCTAAATATCAAAGGCTAATTATTCCATCTCGACTGATCCCAAGGACCTCTTCTATGAAAACAACTGAACTACTATAGTTAGAGTCTAATTTCTGTTTAAGCAAGGGTAGTCAAATTATGATAGCTGCTAATTAAAATGATTTAAGAATAAACCTACCCGTTATACATCTTGAGTTATTTCCAATAAAAAGTCATCAGTTCGAGTGATTTTGAGGTACGAAAAATCGTATCGAGAACGGATTGGATAATAAAATTCACAACCGGTTAAACTTCATCTTTTGAAAGATTTAAAAACTTAATATTCCGCTTAAGTCCTTCATACTTTGTTCGTTTGACCGCACTATTTTTAAAGAGCACATCAAAAACTTCTTCTGTTAATTCTTCCCAATGATTTTTAGTCATGGCGAGTAAACTTTCTTGTGGCATAAAGTCAGGTTCCTCGTGGGGAGTTGAAAAACGATTCCAAGGACAAACCGTTTGGCAAACATCACATCCAAAAGCCCATTGATCCATTTTACCCTGAAATTCTGAAGGAATCTGATCTTTTAATTCAATCGTTAAATAGGAAATACATTTACTCCCATCAATTTGATAGGGAGCTATTAGTGCTTCCGTAGGGCAAGCATCTATACAAGCAGTGCAACTCCCACAGTGATCTGTAGCAGGAAGGTCATATTCTAGTTCTATGTCCAGAATCAACTCTGCAATAAAAAAAAAGGATCCTCTTTTTTTAGAGATCAAATTGGTGTTTTTACCAACCCATCCCAAACCACTTTTTGCTGCCCATGCCTTATCCATAACAGGGGCTGAATCTACAAACACTCTACCTCCTACTTCCCCTATTTCTTCTTGGATAAAAGCCATTAATGCTTTTAGTTTCTTCTTTATTACAAGGTGATAATCTTTACCAAATGCGTATTGAGAAATCTTTGGAGCTTCGGGATCTTCCTGTTTTATATCGGTGTGATAATTTAACAGTAGTGACACCACACTTTTTGCTCCTGGTACTAAAATTCGTGGATCCAGTCGCTTATCAAAATGGTTGGCCATATACGCCATTTTTCCGTGATGATTCTCAAGAAGCCACTTTTCTAGCTTGGGTGCTTCTGCTTCTAAAAATTCCGCTTTGGAAATCCCACAAGAAAAAAACCCGAGTGTTTTCGCGTGCTCTTTAATTAGTGTGGTTTGCTTACTTAACGTGCGATTCGTCATGACTCTTTCTGGTCTTAAAAGAGTCCTTCTTGGTTGTTTTTAATTCTTCCCAAATGTTGGTAGGCTCGTGCTGTTACTTCTCTACCCCTCGGTGTACGAACAATAAATCCTTGTTGTATCAGAAAAGGTTCGTAGACTTCTTCAATGGTTTCCGCATTTTCAGAGACTGCTGTAGCCAAAGTTGTAATACCTACAGGTCCCCCTTTAAATTTGTCGATCAAAGTTGTGAGGATTTTATTGTCCATTTCGTCTAAACCATGGGCATCCACCTGAAGTGCTTTTAGTGCGAATTGGGTAATCTTCATATCAATAGATCCATTCCCCTTTATTTGAGCAAAATCGCGAACACGCCTAAGCAAACCATTGGAAATTCTTGGGGTGCCCCTGCTCCGGCCTGCAACCTCAATGGCAGCATCATGTTTTATAGGAACATTTAAAATTTCTGCACTTCTTTCTACTATCGTTGCCAAAAGCTCAGTAGAATAATACTGTAAACGATTACTGATCCCAAAACGGGCACGCATGGGTGCTGTGAGTAATCCCGATCGGGTTGTTGCCCCGACTAAGGTAAAGGGCTCTAAATTGATTTGAACCGAACGTGCGTTGGGCCCAGACTCTATAAGAATATCGATCTTATAATCCTCCATCGCAGAGTATAAATATTCCTCTACTATGGGACTCAAACGGTGAATTTCGTCGATAAAGAGAATGTCTCTCGCATTTAAATTGGTGAGCAATCCTGCCAAATCTCCTGGCTTATCTAATACGGGTCCCGATGTTAGTTTTATTCCCACCTCCAATTCATTAGCTAATATATGCGCAAGAGTTGTTTTCCCCAATCCAGGAGGACCGTGAAATAAAGTGTGGTCTAAAGCCTCTTCCCTTTGCTTGGCAGCGGAGACAAATACTTTTAAGTTTTCTAGAATAGCATCTTGTCCCGCAAAGTCATCAAAACTTAAAGGTCTTAAAGCGCGATCGATATCATTTTCTTCTTGTGAAAATTGATTGTCGGTTGGGTCTAAATGCTCGTTCATTAACTCAAAGATACTTCATTCTTTTTGAAATAAAAGAACTACTTTAAAAGGTGTCCTTCTGAAAATCGTTTTAGTTTCTCGGGAGCAATTATCTTTAATTGTTTTCCTTTTGTGCAGATCCATCCTTTATCATTAAAAGCAGAAAATACTCGAATTAAAGATTCTGTTGCTATTCCAACAAAATTGGCCAAATCTTCTCTTCTCATCTTAACATCGATATAACCATTAGGAAGCGGTGCAAAATGTTGAGGTAAGTTGGTAATCATTTCTGCAACTCTTTGATGCATTGACTTTTGACCCATCGAAACAATTTTATCATCTGTCTGTTTTAAATAATTGGCTAATTCCTTGGTAACAAAAAAGGAAAAATCTTTATTTAGTCTGAATAATTTCAAAAATTCTTCTTTTGGTAAAAAACAGCCATACATTGGAACAATAACCCTTGCTTCTAAATTGGTTGGTTCTTCACACAAAATACTTCGTATACCCAACAAGGTACCACGCGATAATAATTCGATGATCTGATTTTTACCGTTGCTACAGTTTTTAGAAATATAACACGCTCCTTCTTTTATACAGTATATTCCTTTGAGCGACTGTTTCTCCGAAAAAATGATTTCATTTCTTTTAAAACTAAAAGGTCTTAATTCGTTATGATGTAATTCAAAAAGACATTGATTTTGTCCAGTTTGATTGAAAGGGCAATTGGCGCAATGGTTCATCAAAATATATATTTGGGGCTAAAAACACTTAAATTGACTAAACAAAGTATAAAAAAATACTGATTCAGATCATATTTTGGTATTATTTCCGCAGCTATTTTTGATCCGAAATTGAACTACTGATGAAACCAAATCACCTCTTAACCCTACTTTTTTTGATGCCTTTCAGTGTTTTAACAGGGCAACTTGAAGTTGCTGTGGAACTAAGACCTCGATTGGAAAACCGTCATGGATTTGGTCGGCTCTTTGGTGAAAATGACAAGGCGACTAGATTTGTTTCTCAAAGAACACGAGCAAATATTGATTATAAAGCTGAGTTGCTTGACGTTTATCTTAGTTTTCAAAACGTACGTGTATGGGAAGATGTTCCACAACTCAACAAGAGTAATGAAAATGGATTGGCACTACACCAGGCATGGGCTCGTTGGAAGATCAATCAAAAAAGCGCATTTAAAATAGGACGTCAGGAGTTTGTCTATGACAACAGTCGAATTCTTGGAAATGTTGGCTGGGCACAGCAAGCCAGAAGTCACGACGCGCTTTTGTTTACCACCACTTCTCCAAAAACCAAATTCCATAGGAGAATTAATTCATCAGCAAGAAGGCTATTCTTTGAATCATGGTGAAACCATAAAAGCAATATAAATACAATTGAGCCTTATGTACTAGAAAAAAAATATATTACTTTGGATCAATTTTAATTGAACAAAATCCCAAGGAAATTGCCTACTCATTCCTGCTTCCATTGCAATCTTTCTTTTTCCTACGCACCCTTTCACCATGAGGAAAAAACCTTTTGCTGTCAAGGTTGTAAAACCGTATACCAAATCATCAAAAGTAAACAACTCGATACATTTTATGAACTTGAATCAGGGGCTGGAAACATCCCTACAAAAGGAAATGAAGTATATGCAATTTTAGCGCATTCAGATTTTGCCCGTTCCTTTATTTCATTTGAAAAAGAAGGACTCCAACACGCTCTTTTTTCAATTCCTTCTATTCATTGCAGTGCTTGTATTTGGATCTTAGAACAATTGAATCAATTTGATGCAGGCATCCTTCATTCTACGGTAAATTTTTCAAACAAAACACTGCGCTTTGTCTATCAAACAAAAAAGACTTCCCTTCATACCATCGCACTGTTATTGGCCTCACTGGGATACCCTCCAGATATCAGCTTAGGCCATCAGCAGCCTAAAAAGCAAAGTGACAAACGCTTGCTTCAACAAATTGGGATCGCGGGCTTTGCTTTTGGAAATTGCATGTTTATGTCCTTGAGCACCTATTTTGAAAGTCAAGAGTTTTGGATGCTCCAATTTCGCCCTTGGTTTGATCTTTTATCTTTTTTACTGAGCCTTCCTGTACTCTTTTATTCTGCTCAAGATTATTTTACAGCTGCTTGGAAAGGACTCAAAGCCAAGTTTCTCACCCTAAATGTTCCCATTTCAATAGGCATCGGTACCCTTTTTTTAAGAAGTACCTATATTGCTTTTTTCGGCGATGATCTCGGGTATTTTGACAGCTTAAATGGTTTGATTTTTTTCCTTCTCCTAGGCAAATTCATGCAGCAAAAAGTGTATTCAAATTTTTCTTATGATCGAAATTACACCTCTTTCTTTCCTCTTGGAATTCATAAAACAATGCCTGATCAAACCCAAATGATGGTTCCTCTAAAAAGCATAAAAGTAGGAGATCAAATCGCACTTCGGGTGGGTGAATTGATCCCTGTGGATTGCACGTTAACTTCTGCTTTTGCAGAAATTGACTACAGTTTTGTGACCGGAGAATCAAAAGCTGTTCGAGAAAATAACGGAAGTACACTCTTTGCTGGAGGAAAAATCATAAAACAAAATTGTAAGGCAACGGTAATTCGAGAAGTAGAGGAAAGCCAATTGGTTCAATTGTGGAATCAACCTGCTTTTCAAAAAAAGACAGTTAGACCTACTCCCTCTATAACGGATCAGTTGAGCCCTTTTTTCACCCCTTTTGTTCTCTTATTAGCCGTTGGTGTGAGTAGCTTTTGGGCATTTATTGATTCTTCAAGAATCATAGAGATTTTTACTGCCATTCTTATTGTGGCTTGCCCTTGTGCATTGGCTCTTTCTGCTCCTTTTGTTTTTGGAAATATGCTTCGCTATTTTGATCAATTATCGTTCTACCCTAGATCTTCAGTAGTATTAGAAACCCTTACAAAAATTACCCATATCGTATTTGACAAAACCGGAACTTTGACAGATCCCAATGGATATGAAATTAGATTTATAGGGGACTCCTTACTTCCTATGGAAAAAGAGCAGATCAAGTCGCTCTGTTATCAATCCAATCATCCACTCAGTCAAGCTCTTTTTTCCTTTTTTAAGGACATTACTTATTTAACCAACATCTCCTGTATACAACACTTGGGAAAAGGTTTGGAAGCTAAAATTGAGGGTCATAGCTTGCTCTTAGGGAGTGCTATGTTTGTGAACAGTCTCGCTCCAATCAATAATCCATATACTTTGGTACATCTGCGTGTGGATGGAAAATACAGAGGCTATTTTGAGTTACGCCCGAGCTATCGTAAACACCTAAAAAAGCTACTACACTCCCTTCCCAATTATTCTAAAACCATTTTGACAGGAGATAGACCCCAATCTATTGTTGATTTAAAAAAATACATCCCCAAGGATACGAAAGTACTTTTTGAACAAAATCCTTTTGAAAAAATCCATTATATCCAAAAGCTTCAAGAAAAAGGAGAAAAAGTTTTGATGATTGGAGATGGACTCAACGATGCCGGTGCACTACAACAAAGTGATTTTGGTATTGCCATCAACAATCAGATCCACACCTTTACTCCAGCCTGTGATGCGATTTTAATGGGTGGCGATTTGTATAAATTGACCTCCCTGCTTAAAGCCACCCATTCTAGCCTTCGTTTGGTTCATATTAGTTTTGCAGGTTCTTTATTATATAACACTTTGGGATTGTGCATTGCAGCTTTAGGTCACTTAAGTCCTCTTATTGCTGCTATTTTAATGCCCTTAAGTTCCATTAGCGTGGTTGTCTTTGCCTACACAGCCACTTTTTTACTATCAAAAAAATTAAAACATGATAATTATCATTAAAAAGATGTTTGCCAAATGATACTTTTATGTTTTCAAATCGCAACAAATTTTGAACGCTATCCTCCTACTTCTGATTGTTAGTTTTAGTATTGCTTTATTATTTCTAATCGCCTTTATCATCTTGATTAAACAGGGGGAGTACGATGATTTAGACTCTCCTCCCCTTCGGCTTTTAATGAAAGACAAATCAACTTCAAAATAATCAAAAACACAAACCTCCTCAAATTTTACTTATGAAACCCCAACAGTTTAAATATGACAATCAAATCGTTAAAAAATTTTTGTATGCCACTCTTTTTTGGGGTATTATAGGAATGACGGTGGGCTTGTTGTTGGCCTTTCTATTTTTATTTCCTAACCTCACAGAAGGGATTTCGTGGTTGAATTTTGGTCGCTTGAGACCACTTCATACCAATGCGGTTATTTTTGCATTTATAGGCAACGCCATTTTTGCTGGGGTGTATTATTCTTTACAACGCCTACTCAAAGCCAGACTTTATAGTGATTTGCTCAGTGCTATCAATTTTTGGGGATGGCAACTCATTATTGTGGCCGCTGCCCTATCATTGCCTTTGGGATATACTACATCCAAAGAATATGCCGAGCTGGAATGGCCTATAGACATTGCCATTGCCTTGGTTTGGGTGGCTTTTGGGATTAACATGATTGGCACCATATTAAAACGAAGACAACGCCACCTCTATGTTGCCATTTGGTTTTATATTGCCACTTTTGTGACCGTTGCTGTGTTGCACATTTTTAACAGCTTGGCATATCCGGTAAGTTTACTCAAAAGCTATTCTGTATATGCTGGTGTACAAGATGCCTTGGTGCAATGGTGGTATGGTCATAATGCTGTAGCTTTTTTCTTAACTACCCCTTTTTTAGGTCTTATGTATTATTTTGTGCCAAAAGCAGCTAACAGACCCATTTATTCCTATCGGCTATCCATAGTCCATTTTTGGTCATTAATTTTTATTTATATCTGGGCCGGACCTCATCATTTACTCTATTCTGCCTTGCCGGATTGGGCCCAAAATTTGGGAGTTGCTTTTTCAATTATGCTCATTGCTCCTTCTTGGGGTGGGATGATCAACGGTTTGCTCACCTTGAGAGGGGTTTGGGACAAAGTGAGAACCGATCCGGTTTTAAAATTTATGGTAGTAGCCATCACCGGTTATGGAATGGCCACCTTAGAAGGTCCATTGCTTTCCCTTAAAAGCATAAATGCTATTGCTCATTTTAGTGATTGGGTTATTGCTCATGTTCATGTGGGGGCATTGGCTTGGAATGGCTTTCTCACCTTTGCTGTTTGCTATTGGTTGATACCCAAACTTACTCAAAGCAAATTATATTCTACTGGTCTAGCTAATTTCCACTTTTGGATTGGCACCTTAGGGATTGTTTTATATACCATCCCCATGTATATATCGGGCGTGACACAGGCCTTTATGTGGAAACAATTTAATCCCGATGGCACTTTAGTTTATGGGAATTTCTTAGAAACCGTTACACAGATCATCCCCCTTTATTGGATTCGAGCCATTGGTGGTACCCTTTATTTATTTGGTGCTGTGGTCATGCTATACAATATCTATAAAACCGTTAAAAACGGAGAAGCCATAAGGGATGAAAGTGTTGAAGCACTCCCCTTGACGCCTCTAAACAAAAAGCGCTTTATAGGTGAAAAAATTCACGGATGGTTAGAACGCCGCCCCATTCAACTCACCCTGTTGGCTACTTTTGCTATTCTTATCGGTGGCATTGTCCAAATTATTCCAACCCTTTTAGTAAAATCAAACATCCCCACCATTAGCTATGTGAATCCTTATACACCACTAGAACTTGAAGGAAGAGACATTTACATTAGAGAAGGGTGTATCTCCTGCCACTCTCAGATGATCCGTCCTTTTCGAAGTGAAGTGGTACGCTATGGCGACTATTCTAAAGCAGGAGAATATGTGTATGACCATCCCTTTTTATGGGGAAGTAAAAGAACGGGGCCGGACTTGCTCCGAGTAGGTCAAAAATACAATGACATTTGGCACCTCAATCATATGTATGATCCACAGTCAACCTCTCCGGGTTCTATCATGCCTAGCTACCCTTGGTTGATTACCAACAAATTAGACACCCGTCAAACTCTTGCTAAAATGGAAGTCATGGCATCATTAGGAGTGCCTTATAGTGAAGAAGACTTGAATAACGCAATGAATAAATTAGAAGAGCAGGCCAATGCCATTTCAAAAAGGCTATTGGAAGATCCACAGTTTGCCCAAGCCTATCAAACCGAATTAGAAAGCCAGGGAAACAATCCGGATTATATTCCCCTTAACAACCGTGAAATTATTGCGATGATTGCGTATCTACAACGATTGGGAACCGACATTTCTCAAAAAAATATCAAAGAATAAATCCCATGATCAAATTTGTTAAAGCACATTTAGAAAATATGGAAGGTGTTTCCCTATATCCTATTGTATCATTACTTCTGTTTGCTTTGTTTTTTATTCTCCTATTTGCACGACTCTATTTTTATAAAAAAGAACAATTGGAAAACCTTAAACAACTACCCCTTAACGAAGACTAAATCCCCTCACATTCATGAGAACTATTGAATCTTACCTCCGAATGCTCCTAATCATGACCCTCTGCTATTTAATCGCAGAGTGGGTTATTGACGAACCCAAAGGAACCGTTTTGTTTAATCCTTATGTATTGGGCTTTCTATTTTTTATTTTTCTACTTGTAATCAGTTTTGAAGTGATCATTGGTGTACTAGAACGTATTGCAGACCAACTCACAACTCCTGAGCAACGTGTAGCCCTAGAAGAAGCTAAAAAGCAAAAGGCGTTAGAAAACAAATGGAAAAAACGGTTTGCCGAATGGTTGATTGGAAAACAAACCACCCCAGAAGCCCAACTTATTCTAGAAGATCACAATTATGACGGTATTAGAGAACTGGATAACCCTTTGCCCCCTTGGTGGCTCTATTTGTTTTATTTAACTCTGATTTTTGGTGTGGTATATTTAGGTTATTACCATCTCTTTGGCGGTTCAGATCAAAAACAAAACTTTGAACAAGAAATGGCGATGGCAAAGGAACAAATTGAAACTTATAAGAAAACGGCAGCCAGTTTCGTGGATGAAACCAATGTGACAGTACTCACAGATGCCTCCAGCCTAGAAAGTGGTAAAAGTCTCTTTGAAATTCATTGCGCTATTTGCCATCAAAACGACGGTGGAGGAGCTATAGGACCTAACTTAACAGATAATTATTGGATATTGGGAGGAGATATTAAAAGTATTTTTCTAACCATTGCTAAAGGAGGACGTCCGGGAAAGGGAATGATTGCTTGGAACAACTCCCTTAAACCACAAGAAATTCAACAGCTTAGTAGTTTTATTCTTTCACTCAATGGTACTACGCCACAAAATCCGAAAGCACCCGAAGGCACATTGATCAATCAATAAACCCATGCAACAGCCTCCAGAAAAGGAATCCTTTAGAGATGCAATTAGTACGGTAACTCCTACAGGAAAAAGAATGTGGCTCTACCCCAAAAAACCCAAAGGCACCTACTATAAAAAGCGAAAGGCGGTGGGCTACTTTCTTGTATTCCTTCTTTTTATTGGCCCTTTTCTTAAAGTGAATGGCAAACAATTTTTTCTATTTAATGTCATCGAACGTAAATTTCATGTCTTTGGCACCCCTTTTTATACACAAGATTTTCATCTACTCGCCATCATGATGCTCATCGGAATTGTTTTTGTATGCCTTTTTACAGTGGGCTTTGGGCGCTTATTTTGTGGATGGGTTTGCCCCCAAACCATTTTTTTAGAACTTATTTTTAGACCCATAGAATATTGGATTGAAGGAGACCGAGGGGCACAAATCAAGCTGCAAAAAATGCCCTGGAATGCTGAAAAAATAAAACGAAAAACCCTTAAATGGAGTATTTTTTTTCTTATTTCTTTCTTAATTTCTAATGTTTTCTTAGCCTATTTTATAGGCTCTAATACCTTAATAGCTTATGTCCGTTCTCCAAAAGAAAATATTCAAACACTTGTTTTTTTACTGTGCTTTACCGCTGTATTTTACTTTGTCTTTGCTTGGTTTAGAGAACAAGTTTGTGTAATTGCTTGTCCTTATGGTCGCTTGCAGGGAGTGCTCTTAGATAAACACTCCATTGTGGTGGCCTATGATTATAAAAGAGGAGAGAAGGAAGCTGGAAGAGGAAAATTCAATAAAAGGGAAGATCGAGTCCAAAGCCAAAAAGGGGATTGTATTGATTGTGATCAATGCGTTGATGTATGCCCAACAGGCATTGACATAAGAAATGGAACCCAGTTGGAATGCGTAAATTGTACAGCTTGTATGGATGCCTGTGACCATATGATGGAAGCCGTCGGTTTACCCAAAAACCTAATTCGTTATGCTTCGGAATACCAGATTGAAACCAAACAGAAATTTCAATTTACAAATCGCTTAAAGGGATATAGCTTGGTTTTGACTCTTTTGGTGGGTCTTTTTACTGTTTTAATCTCCACCAGAACTACCATTGAAGCCACTTTATTGCGCATTCCAGGACAACTATTCACGTTGAACGAAACTGACAATACCATTCGAAATGTTTATACATTCAAATTGATCAATAAAAGTACTCAAGACTTTGAGCAGCTCGAAATGCGTTTGTTATCCCATCAAGGAAAAATCTATATGCCTAATCAAACACATATTGGGCTGAAAGCGGAAGAATTACAAGACGGTACGTTCTTTATCGAACTCCAAAAGAAAAGCTGGAACGGTAAGAAACTTAAACTTGAAATCGGATTTTTTGACCAAGACGAACTCATAGAAAAAGCCTCCACACTTTTTTTAGGCCCTAGAACATATCAATAATAAATAATGACCATGAAATTAAACTGGCCCAACGCAATTGTTTTGTCCTTCCTTCTCTTTTTTGGATTTATTGGTTACTGGGTGCTTCAAATTGAAACCCATGAATTTTATAAATACGAATTGGTACATGAAAATTATTATGAAGAGGAAATCCATTATAATCTCCACAGGCAGGCGGAAGAAAATGCTCAAGTTTGGAAAACACCATTGCAATTGGTTCGAGAAGCAGAACAACTCAAGGGGTTTCCCTTACCCAAAAATACCCCAATTATAGTGGAAGGATATTTTCCCGCGGCTCAAGAAAAAGATTTTAAACTTCATTTAAAAACAGATACCTTAGGGGTTCTTTCCATTCCCAATAATGTATTCATAAAGGGAAATTGGGTATTTATTTTTTCTTGGACAGTACAACAGAAAGAGTATCGCATAAATAAGAAATTTTATTATTAATGTGGGCAGCCTTTTTATTGGGTTTGGCTGGTAGTTTTCACTGCCTTCTCATGTGTGGACCCCTACTCGTTATGATGTCGGGCACTTCTCATTTCACGCTGTTGTCGCAATTGCTCTATCATTCATCTCGCCTTTTATGTTATGGATTATTAGGCTTTTTGGCTGCTACACTTGGCATGGAATTTAAACTCACATTTGGACATCAATTTATGGCGGTATTAGTGGGGCTTATTATTTGTTTGGTGGGTTTCCAAAAACTAATGACCTACAGTCGCTTTGCATTTCAGCTTAAGGGATTGGATTACCTAACACGACAAGTCATCAAATTTTATACTAACCAAAAAATGTCTCATGTTGGGATTCGAGGTTTTCTAAATGGAATGTTGCCCTGTGGCTTGGTTTATGTTGCTTTGTCAGCAGCTTTTTTAACCGTAAAACCAATAGATGCATTTTGGTTTATGATGGTCTTTGGAGGGGGGACCCTACCTGTGTTAATCAGTTTATTATTTTTTAAACCACTCTATGAAAAAATCAGTGCACTTTCTTTTCATAAAGTCATTCCATTTGTGGTCATACTTTTTGGTTTATGGCTGATGCTCCGAGGACTAGGATTAGGCATTTCTTTTGTCTCGCCTTCCTCAGAACAAATGCTCCTTACAGAGCAAGTTTCTTCAAAAGTAGAGTGTCAATAAAAAACCCCACACAAAGCAGCGTAGGGTTTGTTTTTTTTAACTAAAAAGAAATTTAATGCTGTAATTCCTCTTCTCCTTTTTTAAGAGGAATGTGTTGTGGCACAAAATCTTCCTTGTGACCTGGCTTGGAATAGTCATAAGCCCATCGGTGAACATGAGGAATTTCTCCTTCCCAGTTACCGTGGAAGTGCTCAATGGGAGCAGTCCATTCTAGGGTATTGGAGCGCCATGGATTTTGAACCGTCTCTTTTCCATAAAACATACTGTGGATAAAATTATAAAGGAAGACCAACTGAGCTGCACCTGCTACTAATGCAAATACCGTAATTAATACATTAATATCCGCTAAATCATCAAAATACGGGAAGGCTGTATTTGTGTAGTAACGTCTTGGTAACCCTGCCATTCCAATAAAGTGCATAGGGAAAAAGACACCATAGGCACAGACAGCAGTGACCCAAAAGTGTACATATCCTAAGTTCTTATTCATCATGCGTCCAAACATTTTGGGGAAC
>JALRDC010000122.1 GCA_023262245.1 Flavobacteriaceae bacterium | reverse complement strand
GGAACTATTCAGAAGGAACTGGAAAAAAGAAATTTTGAAATCCTTTCTTCAGGTTTTGAACGCATCCCTCAAGTGCTTAAAACTTTAAGTAGTGAACAAGAGGAGGAAGTACTTCAGCTAATCGAAAAAATTGAAGAAGATGATGACGTTCAAAACGTTTATCACTCTTTAGATATTAAAGCCTAATAGAAGCTTTTTTCAGGTTGATAACCTACCACACCCTTAAACAGCTTTTCCAAAAAAGCAATATCGTTAACTTCATCCATAGAAGGATAAAAATTCGGGTGTACCACAACCTTTTTGTTTTGATAATCAAAGGCTACAGGAACAATGGGAATATTCAGCTTTTTTGCTAGATGATAGTAACCTGTTCTAAGTTTTTTAACTTTTCTGCGGGTACCTTCTGGAGCTAGAGCAATCCGAAACTTTTTGTGCGCATCGAAAACTGCGGCTAAAGATGCTACTGAACCTTTTTGTCCAGACCGGTCTATAGGGGCTCCGCCCAAACTTTTAAAAAACCATGCCGTCCAGGGGGAAAACAATTCCTTTTTTCCTACAAAATTTATTGTTTCTTTAGAAATGCTCCTTACAAGCAGTCCCAAAAAAAAGTCAACCCAAGAAGTATGGGGAACAACAGCGACAATGTATTTGGGGAGTGAAGGAAAATTTCCCTTTAATTCCCAACGGAAAATCTTGAAAAAAATCAATTTTGAAAGAAAATGAAACATAGTTAGTATATAGATTTAAAATCATCATTGGGAAACCCAATTAAGTAGAGTGTTTTTTTAGCACGTGTAATAGCTGTATAGAGCCAACGCAAATAATCTCTGTTAGGTCCCTCTGGTAAATACGGTTTTTCTACAAAAACATTTTCCCACTGTCCGCCTTGAGATTTATGACAAGTAATGGCATAAGAATACTTTACCTGTAATGCATTAAAAAAAGGATTGTTTTTGACTTTTAAAAATTTCTTATACTTGGATTTCACAGAATCATAATCCTCTAAAACATTTTGATATAGACGGTTGCCCTCTTCAAAAGATAACGAGGGAGTTTCAGAAGTCAAGGTGTCCAGAAGTAAGACAGTATCAAAAGGAGCTTCATCGGGATAGTCCACTAAACGGACCCGAACTTCAGCAAAAGAAAATTCATAAATACTTTTGCGAGATTGGATGGAGAGCACCTCAATTACGTCTCCATTTGCAATAAATCCAGGTTTAGATTCCGGAGTTATCCAAAAATAATTGTTCTTTACTACCATTAACAAATCACCAACACTAAGCTCATCTTCCCATCCCAGAATCCTCTTTCGGATATGTTCATTGAACTGATTTGCGCGTTTATTGGAGCGTACAATAAAAACGGACTGGTCCACCCCATCTTGTGCAAAAGCATTTTCGACAGCTTCAAACAAGTCCATTCCACTATTGGTGTATAAAATGTCTTTTGCTCCTTCTACGTTAAATTGAAACTGGTCATAAACATCCTGGTTGAGTTGCTCCCGTAATTGAGTAGCATTCTTTAAAATTGAAGAGTTTTTAGCTTGACGTACAACCTGATCTAACTCTATTTCAAAAACTTTTTCAAAATGATACTGTTCTAATTCTTTTTGGTCCAAAGCAGGGCTCAAATTTAAATGAACTGGGGGTAATTGTGCGGGATCTCCTACAAATAAAAGTTTGCATTGGTCGCCATTACTTACATATTGTACAAGATCGTGAAGCAAAGAACCATTTTCAAAAAGCTTGGCTTGTTGTCGGTCGTCACCAATCATAGAAGCTTCATCAATAATGAAAATCGTTTTGCGATATTTATTAGGTTTTAGTTGAAAAACAACTTTACCTGAACTTTCAGCTTTAGGATAATAGATCTGTTTGTGAATAGTATACGCCGAAAATTTAGAATAAGTAGCCATTACCTTAGCTGCTCTCCCTGTGGGAGCCATAAGCACCGCCTTAAAATCAATCCCTTTTAGTTGTCTTACTAAAGACCCTATGAGAGTGGTTTTACCAGTTCCCGCATATCCCCTTAAAAGAAAAGTAGTGTTCGCTTCTTTAGAGTAAATAAAATTGGTGATTTCTGAAAACCATTTTCGCTGAGAAACAGTAGGTTCAAATGGGAAATTGCCCTCTAATTCTAAACGAAATTTTTCTGGAGTCATGGAAACATTGTTAGGGCTAAATATAAATCATTTTAAAAACTTTTGTGATTCAAAAAAAATTGTAGTTTTGTTTTTATCATTTAAAATTACACAATGAAATTAGGTATTCAAGTTGTTTTGTGGATTGCATCAATCTTCTTTGCTTATAAAATTTATGACGCCATCAGCGGCCCTATCAGATTCAACCAAGTCAAAAATGAGCGTTATGCAAAAGTTATTAACCGAATGAAAGATATTCGCAAGGCTCAAATTGCTCATAAAGATGTTAAAGGTGTTTATGCAAACAACTTTGACAGTTTAGTAAAATTTGTTGACGAAGGAATTTTTACATTAGTAGAAAAAAGAGATTCTTCCTATCTAGAATACAATCGAACTTACCGTATTGATATGTTAAAAGAAGTAATCGTGGTAGATACCCTGGGTTTCGTTCCAGTAAAAGACTCTTTGTTTAGAGATTCAGATCAGTATAAACAAATGGCATATATTCCTATCGCAGGAATCAGGGATAGCATGTTTAAGATCAAAGCGGAAGTAATCAATAAAAACGGCTATAAAGTACCTGTATTTGAGGTTAAAATTTCCAAAAACATACTGTTGTTTGATCAAAATGAAGATTTTGTAAAACAAGAAAATGAGACGGTTTCCGTAGACGGAGTGAACGGTCCTGAAATTGTTTTAGGATCTCTTACCAATGTTAGTACAAACGGAAACTGGCCAACAATCTTTGATGCCAATTAAAAACAAACTGCTACAACAAAAAGATTTATCCATTCACCTATTCGGGGATGGATTTTCTTTTTGTACTCCTTCCAATACCGATTATATCCAAACCCCAAATGGGGAGGAAGACTTTCGTAAAGCTTTAAAAGAATATTTTAATTACTATCCTGAAGGGAGTTTTAACAATTTTAGTGTTGTTAGCTTTTTAAATCCTTCAACCTTTGTTCCTCTTTCTCTTTTTGACAAAAAAGAGTCCCAACGTTATTTATCCTTATACAACAAACCAAAAAAAAGGGAAGGCTTCCATTATGATGTCCTTGAAGAAGAAAACCAAGTCAATGTGTTCAGTCATCCTAGTTCCTTATTTAAGGATATAAAATCAGTAGTATCAAAATTTGAATTTTTACATTACAACACCTTGCTATACAGGGCCGTATTGGAACTTGGTTCTTCTGAGATTTATTCGCACCAACTATTCATCCATTTCCATGCAAAAGCTATGGATCTTTATTTAATTAAAGAGGGTAAAATCATCTTTAATAACCGCTTTACAGTAGAAAACGAAGATGCTTTTTTATACTATGTTTTTTTTGTCATAGAGCAATTTGATCTAACTGCCGAGGATTTTGAATTGGTCTTTTTAGGAAAAATTGAAGTATTTGAGGGCTATTATCAAATTGTCAATCAATACCATCCTCATATCAAATTTGAAACGGGTGCGCATACGGAACCACTAGATTTATCTACACATAAAGCTCCTTATCTAGCCCCCTATTTTAGTTGATGAGGATCATTTCAGGAAAACATAAAGGAAGAAAGATTATTGCCCCAAAACAACTACCCGTTCGACCCACAACAGATCGCTCTAAGGAAGCCTTATTCAATATACTACAACACCGTTTCGATTTTAGTGAAATTCAAGTTCTTGACCTATTTGCTGGAACAGGAAATATAAGTTATGAGTTTGCTTCCCGAGGAGTGGCACAAATAACGGCTGTAGATCAAAACCGATCATGCGTTGCGTTTATACAAAAAACAACCACAGCACTGGAACTAAACATTACAACTGTTAAAGAAGAAAGTCAACGTTTTATTGAGCATTGTGAAAATAAATTTGATTTGATATTTGCAGATCCTCCCTATGAATTTCAAGAAAAAGCTTACGAAATGCTCTCTGATCGATCGCAATATCTCTTAAAACCAGGGGGGCTTTTAATTATAGAGCATTACAAAAAAATTAAGCTGACTCATTTTAAAGGGTTTGACTTTGAACGAGTTTACGGGAATAATACCTTTTCTTTTTTTACTAAATAAAAAATGCAGGCCGATAAGCCGGATTCTGTCGAGTCTTATCATTTATCTGGATGCAAAATTACTTTTACATTCTAGCCGCCTACCCTTCTGCATCGAACGAGCCGCTCTTAATTGCAGATATACTTGGCGTTGCACCGCATAGAGTTTACCTGATTTCACTAC
>JALRDC010000101.1 GCA_023262245.1 Flavobacteriaceae bacterium | reverse complement strand
CCTCCCTAAAACCTCTAACTACAGAAGTTAAATCAAACCAAACAGGAGCAACGGAACGATCAAAAGTATTTTTATTGAGTAAAATCCCCTCATAAGACAAATAGGTAGAATCTACTTTGGTAGGTGCTTCTCCTATTCCTTCTCGAGCTACCAGGGTATATAAGGGATGCTCTACAAAAACGCCGTCATTATTTTTAACGCGTATGCTTGATTTTTTAACCTGATTGATTAAAGGAATTTTTTCTGAATTTTCACCTGCAATACTGTCAATAAGCAATTCTGGCTGAAGGTCGTCGTTTTGAAAATCTTCGTAGTTGTAAAAATGTGTAGATAAAAAATCTTCCAAGCCTTGCTCATCAGCGACAACCTGAACGCTCAATTCCCTTGGTGGCTCTACTTCTTCCTCTTTATTACAAGAAACAAGTATGATTATTAAGGATGCTATAAATAAGAGATTTTTTTTCAAGAATACTATTTTTAAAGGGCTGCAAGATACAATTTTACTTTATTTTTGTGCATGATCTTAACGAAGATTTAAGTATGCGTATCGATCAATATCTTTGGTGCATTCGGGTTTATAAATCTCGAAATATCGCAAGTAATGCGTGCAAAAAAGGACAAATTCAAGTCAATGGTCAAAGTGTAAAACCGTCTAGAGAAATCTTACCTTTGGATGAAATTCGTGTACGCAAGGATCAATATTGGCGGGAGTTTCAAGTGTTAGACATTCCAAAAAGTCGCTTGGGTGCAAAATTAGTTGGGCTTTATTGTTTAGACATTACGCCCTCTGAAACTTTAGAAAAAGAAGACCTAAACAGAATGTCAGCAGCGGTAACTCGAGAACAAGGAAGTGGACGCCCTACGAAAAAAGACCGTCGAGAAATCGATGAAATTGAATTGGACGAAAACTTCGAAGATTAATCAGTATCTTTTCATCATGACTACACAAGGAAATAAAATACGGAGTTCAGCTGATATTGCATCCAGTATCAAACGGATTGCCTATCAAATATACGAAACCAATCTTGAGGAAGAGGTTCTTGTTCTTGTTGGTATTGGTAAAAGAGGGGGAGGTTTAAGCGCATTATTAGGAGCCGCTCTGGAATCAATAAGCGACTTAAAAATCATTCATGTGAACTTACTGATGGATAAGAAGAAACCATTTAATACTGTAAAAAGTGATGTTTCCTTAGATGCGCTTAAAGAACATTCTATTGTAATTGTAGATGACGTTTTAAATACAGGTAGTACTTTAATTTACGCGGTCTCTTATTTTTTGCAAATTCCTGTAAAACGAATCAATACAGCTGTAATGGTCAATCGAAATCACAAAAAATTTCCAGTAAAAGCAGATTTTAAAGGAATTTCATTATCTACTTCAGTTAATGAGCATATAAGTGTTCTCTTTGATGGGGATGCTGCTGGGATTTACTTAAGCTAATAGAGTTACAAGCTCTGCGCTAACTGTTTCCACAGTTTTTTGATCGGTCTCTATTATATGATCCGCCTGGTTGTAAAAAAAATTGCGTTCAAACAAGTGTTTTCCAACAAACTCTTGAATTTGTTCGATTCCTTCAAGATGGGCAATTAAAGGACGGCTTTGCTGTGCTTTCAATAATCTTTCGCTTAAAGTAGCTACTTGAGTTTTTAAATAAACGGTAACCACATGATCTAACGTTTTTAAGTAAGACATGGTATCGTAATAGCAAGGAGTTCCACCTCCTAAAGAAATCACCATAGGGGTTTCAATCGCTAAAAGATGTTCTAAAGCTTTGCGTTCTTGTTCTCTAAAATAAAGTTCTCCTTTTGATTTAAAAACTTCTGAAACAGTAGTCTCCCATTGAGTCTCCAAATAATGATCAAGGTCCCAAAATGTGTAATTAAGGGAATTGTTCAACAAAAAGCCAACTGCAGTTTTCCCAGAGGCCATATAGCCTAACAAGACAATCTTGGTTGTTTTCATTTAAAATTTAAAGTGCCGTTAAATTTATAGCAAATCAGGGGCTAAAATACATATTTCATAATTATATTTGCACCCTCAAAAGATTCGGTAGCTCAGTTGGTAGAGCATCTCCCTTTTAAGGAGAGGGTCCTGGGTTCGAGCCCCAGCCGAATCACTGAAAGACTTGGTAGCTCAGTTGGTAGAGCATCTCCCTTTTAAGGAGAGGGTCCTGGGTTCGAGCCCCAGCCA
>JALRDC010000097.1 GCA_023262245.1 Flavobacteriaceae bacterium | reverse complement strand
TCTGGAAGTGAGAAATACAGTCCAAGTTTCAAATTTTTCTCTCGTACTTCTTCTACAAATGGAGTAAGCACGTCACGCTTTGCTTTAGAATTTTTAACGGCATTTAAGTCTCCGTATTTAGTATTCCAAAGTGCAAAACCTTCATGATGTTTACTGGTAATGACAGTATATTTTGCTCCGCTTTGGGCAATGAGTTCTGCCCATTCTTTTGGATTGTATTTTTCTGCTCCAAAACCTTGAAGCTGTTTTAAATAGTCTTCGTGAGAAAGATAACCGTTATAAAAAGACCAAGATTCACTTATTCCCTCAACGGAGTATAAACCCCAATGAATAAAAATACCCAATTTGGCATCTTGAAACCAATCCATTTTCGATTGTGCTTGTATAGAATGGGTTAGATTAAATAAGAAAAGTAAAAGCAGTAATTGTTTTTTCATAAGGTTAGTCGGAATATGCGTTAGCTTTAATATCAAAGATAACGAAAAGAGTTATCGTGATTGAATTTTATGTAAACAGAGATTATGGGAGTTGGGACAAGCCACACTTAACGATGATTCCCTTTTAGAAATCATACAGCAACCCTATGCAGAATTAGATGCCGCTACCACAAATGCTTGTGAGAACTTAGAGGACAGAGAACTTTTGAAAAGTTGGTTTAAGTGATATTTCTATTTATCTTCGGGATATAATCATAAAATCAATTCAAAATGAAAAAACTATTTTTCGGGTTTTTAGTATGTTTTTCCATACTCGCCCAAGCACAAATCAATCATTATTTTTACCTAAAAGTTGAAGACGGGGAAAAGTTTGAGTCTACATTAAAAGAGTATTGGCTAAAAGTAGCACAACATGCTACTGATAATGGGGGTATGCAGGGATGGAGCGTTTGGAAAAAAGTCCGAAAAACAGATCAGTACAATTATATCGTAGCGTTTCATTTCAAAGATATAGACCAATTAGAAGGAGATTGGGGTGTGGATGGATTAGCTGCTACAGGGATAGATTCAAAACATATTAGTAACGAATGGAACGTATTTCGAAGCGATACTTACAGAATACATAGTGGAGTCCCTGGAAGTACCAACTATATAGTGGTTAATTATTCCAAACCAGACCAAATAGGAAAACAACTAACCTACGAAATTGAATACATCACTCCTGTAATGAAGGAACTGATTTCTAAAAAGGCCTATGGAAGAACTTCTTGGAATGTACAACACAAGATCTATCCATCGTCAAGCAATGAAAAATACTCAATGCTAACGGTAGATGGGTACGCTTCAATGGTGGATGCTATGAAGTCCTTTGACTTTCAGTATGGGGTGGACAATTCAGGACCTTGGACTAAAGCTTTGAAAAAAGTTCACGGGGATAAAACCATGGAAACTTCGGAAAATAATGCTTTTGGTTATCGACCGATTTACAAGTATCTTTTTGGTACAGACTAAGAATATTTATACAAAAGTAGAAACCCTCCGTGTAGGAGGGTTTTTTTATATCAATAAGTTAAAGATGCAACTGCTCACTAATCTGATGAAGTTTTAACAAGGCACGCGGTACATGAAAACAACCCTTCCATTTACCCCCTTTCAGCGGAAGTAAAACGGTACCCTCCCGATTTAAGTATCCATACCATTCACCCCCTTTAACAGGATCTCTAAAACGACTCCAAGTGTAGGCGTGAATTTTTTTAAACCATTCTAAACAAGCCTGCTTTTGGGTAAGTTGATATCCTTTTAAAAAACAAATCATTGCTTCCAGATGAACCCACCATAATTTTTGATCCCATTCCAATTGTTGGGGAGGATGATCTTCAGCATCTAAAAAATAAAAAATCCCCTGATGTTTTTGATCCCATCCTTTTTCAATGATAGACAGCGCACATTGTACACTTTTTTCAATCCAATCGGGACGATTATACTGTTTGCCAAGATCCATTATGAACCACATGGCTTCCAAACCGTGACCAGGATTTAACAAGCGCCCTTCAAAACTGTCTGAAAGCCTTCCGTCAGGAGTAACATTTTCTAATATGACTCCTTTCGAGGGATCCCAGAAGTCATTGAAGATTTCTTCAACACAGCGAGCAGCCTTTTCTCTCTTGGTTTCCTCATCTAAAAGGGAGCCCATCTCGTTGTAGAGATTACATAAAATCATGGGAAGGGCAAAGTTCTTTAAAGGACGTGTGCCTGTAAACGATTTATCCCATTGACCTTTTGGTTTTTTCTCTTTTAGGTGAATTTTCTCCAAACTCTCAAGACAAGCCTCTTTGTAACGATTCTCTTTGGTAATATGATACAGTTTCGCCATACTTAAGCAGGCAAAGGTGTATGAAAAAATATTTGAAGGGTGGGTTAAAGGTTGCCCTTCTCGATTTAAAGAAAAGTACCAGTTATAGTTTCCATCATGTCCATGTTTTAGAAGAAATGAGGCACCATTTTGTGCTATTTCTAACCATGTCTTGTTTGCGTGTATTTCATCATAGAGGGTGGCAAACATCCATACCTGTCGACATTGTAACCAAATAAATTTATCTGTATCAAAAACGAGATGCCCCTCATTTATACAACTAAAATAACCGCCGTACTGTCTGTCAATACTGTGTTGCTCCCAAAAGGGAATTACTTCATGGAGTAACTCATCATAATATAAGGTTGCATAAGACATAGCGGTTAAAAATTGAGGTATTCTAAATAGCGATTGTATAAATGTCCCGCTTGGGAATAAGCGGATTGAGGGCTCATAAAATGTGAAAATTCAAAAGTAAGCGCTTCTTCAATACCTGCTTTTTTTGCTACGTCAAGTTTATAACGCATTTTGTCCCATTTAATGGGTAAAAATTTAATGGGCATATCTCGGTCAAAAGATTCGGTGTTGATCCAGGAAACCAAACCGTTTTGATCAGCCAAAAGCTTGTTGATCTTTATAAATTCACCAAGCTCCTGATAGCCTACATGACCGTCTTGGAAGGCCACAAAATCTACAGCTGATTTTATCGCGGCAAAAATTTCTTCCCAGTTTTTAAAATGTTTGTCAAGACTGATTGAATTTTGTTTTTCGGTTTGCTGAGTGTATTGAGAAATATTTTTAATTCCGTCAATATAAGGAGAAATAAGTACCTGTAGACCCCCAGAAGTTTTCTTACAAAACGCTCCAAGCTCGCTGTAAAGACGGATAATGTCACCGCTATTTTTATTGCATTCTTGTGAGAGATACCACCCTTTAAATGCTGTATTATGGCCGTATTTAGCCCATACTTCTTCGATTACTTTTTTATTGAGAGAAATTTCTTTTTTATAATTTTCGTTTACCCAATAGGTTCCTGAATCATAGAGACCAAAATAAAACTCCATTTGATTTTTTTCACACAAGTCTAAAAATAATTGAACTAAATCAGTGTAAGGCTGGATGGCCTTTTCTTGTTTGATCAAAACCTCAGAAGGGTAGGTCAACCATTCTCTGTATCCGCATCGAATCAAGACAATCCTTTTGATACCAATTTGCTTCATGTACTCAAAATCCTGAGACCATTCCTTTGTTCCCCAATTTTGATGAGGAATATCATGACTAATTTCATCTATAAAAGTTCCGGTAATCTTGAGTTTATTCATGATTCATCTTGTTTTTTCAGAGGGTTGTACCAATAATATTTTAATAGAACCGAACAAAGACCAAAAATGAGGAGACTCCACACTAATCCCTCCCATTTTTTGATTAAAAAGTAAATGGGCGCGACAACTAAAGTCATTTGCCAAACAATACCTACAACAACATTAAAAAGGTCCTTGTAAAAGGAAGAATTAGGCTTAAAGTCTGGAAGGTCTTTTTTAACTTCCTTAAGGACAGGTTTCCAAAAGCCCCAGGGTCTGACACTTTTGTAAAAGGATTTTAAAGTTTTCAATTCGTCTGGAGGGGTAAAGAGGGAACCTAGTATGCAACCCAACAAGGAAATGATTAAGATGATAGGGAAAAAATAAATATCAATAAAGTCACTAAAAAAGAGGAGCTTTAATGTCGAGGCTAAAAGACCGGTTAACATTCCCCAGAAATACCCGTAACCGTTAAATCGCCACCAGATCCATTTAAGAACGTTGGCAGCAGTATATCCTCCATAGAGAGAGGCGGTGATCCAAAGGGTTATGGAATTAAGGGAGGAAGCAAAAAATCCAAAAAGCATCCCCAAACCAACAATTACTAAAGCTGCTAGGTAACCATAACGAACATATGTTTTTTCATCTTGATTGGGGAGGAGGTTCTTTTTAAGTAGGTCATTGGCAATGTAGGCAGGGGCTGCGTTAACCACGGCAGCAAAAGTACCCATAAATGCTGCTAAAAGCCCCGCTAAGATTAAACCTTTTAGTCCAGTAGGCACCAATTGTGAAATTGTCTCCGGAAGGAGGACCTCAAAATCAATAGCGGTCATTTGTTGGAGCTCAGGAGTAAGATATACCAATGCCAAAACGGCAAAAGCTGCAATCATCAAATAGCGTGGGGCGTATAAAACCAATATGGTAAATCCACTCATTTTAGCAGCTTCAAAAGGAGTTTTTGTAGATAAAATTCGTTGCATATCATATCCCGGAACAGGGCCTGCCAAACTAGAGAAGATCCCTTTGAACAACATCATCATAAAAAGGATCCCTATAAATTCATAACCATCATTTGCTATTTTTTCATTTAATAGAGGAAGTTTGGATGACCAATCTAAATTCATTTTCCAACCAAAAAACAATTGATCCCACCCCTGCGGAACGACCCTCATGAGATCCGCATTCGAAACGGAAAAGAATACAATTAACCCTATAGCAATGCTGGAAATGGTCATAATTATATATTGAAAAACTTCAGTAGCGACCACACTAAAAATACCCCCTTTTAAAGTGTAAAGTGTGGTCAGACTAATAATTAAAAAAGCATAAACATTTTTTGAGCTAACAGAAAAAAAGGCTGTTTGAACAGTAAGATCAAAAGGGAGAATGGCTTCACAAAACTTACCAATACCTTCAAAAAAATAGGCAATAAACCCAATGGCACTTATTACAGCAAAAAGGATGATGATATTTTTGGAATAGGCGCCCCCTGTTCCACTAAAACGGGTCAATACCCAAGAAGCTCCTGTCATTACATTTGAACGGCGAATCCAAATCGCCAAAAAGACCATGATGAACACCTGATTCCAAACAGGCCAAAGCCAAGGGATCCAAGCACTTTTTAAACCATAAACAAAAAGTAAGGCTACGGACCACATTACTCCTGAAATATCAAACATTCCAGAAGCGTTCGACAAGCCTAATACGTACCATCTGATTTGATTACCTCCTAAAAAGTACTGATTTAAGCTTTTTCCTGCCTTATTGGAAAGAAATATTCCAATTAAAACCACAAGAACAAGGTAGCCGATAATGATGAGATAATCTATTGGATTTAAATTCATCTTGAACGGGTTGAATTGATAAACTCACCAAATAAATTTACTTCTCTTGAAAAAGGATCCAATAGGGCATCCAAAAGAACAGCAAACTGCCCGCGGGTTATGGGAGAGGAATTTTCAAATTCTGTAAAATTAAAATGTTCTTTAACCGCAGCAGAAGTTGATAGCCATGAAGGCAATTCATTATCCGGGAGGGATTCTTTAAACCAAGTTAAAACATTTGAGACTGTTGGATCCTGGGGGAAGTTTGAATCAAAAGATTCTTTCCAAGAATCCAAATACAGATCTTTTGTTTTGAGTGGCAAATCTGCGTAGAGCCAAGTTTGATTTTCCCAACCCACATTTTTCCCAGTACCTCTTAAAATTCCGGTGGCTCCTATTTTTTGATAAATTTCAAAAAAAGGATGATTTTTTGGTACATCAAGATATGGGAGAAGATATCCCCCTTGGGAGAGTAAGGTTTTTTGTATGTCCCTAACGGAAACTTCTCGGGGAGCAATTTTTTGAAGATGGGCAAGTGCAGCAGTAATTCCTGCAGCCTGTCCAAGTTGTAGAACAACAGGCTGTAAACGGGTAGTTCCATTGACAATGTTTGATACTGAGATGGATTTTTCTGTTACCACAAGATGGTCAATGGTTTTGGGGATTAAACAACCCAGAGGGATATTATAAGAAGGAACAGGGTAGAAATGTAACTCGGGGAGTTGATCTGCGTCTGGGTGCGCTTCATGATGGTGGTCTACGGGATAATCACCAACAGCAATCCCCGTTCTGTAGAGTGGTTTTTTTTGTTCATATGGATTTGATAAGTGGTTGATTGTTAGGGTTGTAACTCCGTGAATTCTTCGAGATTCTCTATGATAGGGCATGAATGGGAACCCATCTTGAGTAGGAAATTCTTTTGAAATCCCTAAGTGAGTAAAGCCCAATTCTTTTTGGAGGTAATAGAGAAACTGTTTTGATTTAAGTTTTGCTTTTTCATAAAGTACTTTGCGGTCTGCGGAAGATAATTCTATTCCATTAGCATAATAATCATTTCCATTTATGGGCCAATTGATCATGAATTTTTTATTTGGTAAGGCACCATAAGTAATCATTTTGGACTTTGGCCAAAGAATGCGGTTCATCTTTTGTGCATCCTTACATTTTTCATTTTCGGTTGCACAGTAAAATAAGCTTGCATCATAGCCTGGAGGTTTTTCTACTGGAACAGCCTCATCAAATTCTTCAAGGATGAGTACATAAGTGAGGTCTTGAATAATATCATTTTCTTCTATGGGGGCTATTGTTTCATTAAATTGATTTCGAGAATCCATACCGATATCGTAAGGAACCCCAAGGGTCTTAGCAACATCACCTAGTTCTGTTGCATCTATGAGTTGTTTAGCGATAACTTGAAAAGGAGTTTCATTCTTAAACCCAGAGACGAGCCATCCATCAGGATGCTTGCTGATACGTTCCCATTTTGTTTCCATCCACAGCGTGAGTTTTGTCTCTTTCTTTGCCATATTTAAAAAAACAGCTGCACCTACAGCGGGCTCAAATAGATGATTACTCACCCAGCCTGTTTTTAGAGCTTGCGGACTTCCATAACGTTTTACAAGGCTATCCCTAAACTCCCCCCACAATCCAGATAAGAGCTTTGTATTTCCATCTACTGCACTTACCCCTGCCGAAGTGAGCATACCTCCCAGCCAAGGATGTTCATTTATTAGAAGCGTGGAAACACCCATTCGAGCACTACTAAGTGCTGCCGCCGTTCCTGCCGTACCACCACCGATGACCAATACCTCTGTTTGATAGGGATTGGAAATCTTAGAGCATCCGAAAAAACAAATTAGGATTACATAGCAAAAAAACGGATGGTAATTTAATTGGTTTATTGATCTCATGTGCTCAAGAAATTAGTATTCGCAAATTGGGATTCAATTGGCTTTATTTTGAACACTTAAATTTACTTTTTAATTACAAAAAACAAAAATAATTGCTTAAAGCTTGAGCTTTTCGAATCAATTAGGGAATTTCAAAAACATCCCTTAGCTTAGTAGAAAAAAAATTGAGATATCTACTACTATGTTTAGTGATCCTTTCTTGTGCTGTTGAGGAAGAAAACGATGCTTCTAATCCTGTGACTTTTAAACCAGTTCAATTTATAACATTGACAAATGAAAACACGGGGGGAGGAAGTCAAATAGCCTATCACTTATCGGGAATAAGTGAAGAAAGCCTTATTTTTTGTTTTTGTCAAGAAGAATGTACTCGGGAATTTGTAACCGTGGCTGCATTAGAATTTAATGAAGAGACCACAGATTTTCGCTACAAAATGGATCTTGATGAAGACTTTCAAACAGCAAGCTCAAGAGATTGGTGTACCCGCTACCAATAACGCAACCTTATGGAAGTGTTATTGATAGGGGAAGTAAGGTTTCGTTTTATCAATAATAAAAGAAGCGACCTTTTTTCCCTGCCATACTCCTTGGTCTATGGCATCCATGTAGTGAATACCACCATACAGCCTAGAAATACAAGCTTCCTCAGCAGCCTGTTGAAATGATTTATAGCTTCTTGTTTTTAGACCAAATTCTTTTTCGGTAGTATCTCTAAAGCGAAATTTTGGTCCAAAGATAAGGGTCAAAATTTCTGCGGATGCTGATGAGACTACGCTATGCCCAGAAACATATTCAGGGAAAGGGGGTGTTTGAAGCAAAGGACTCCAAGTTTTATCTAAAACTCTATTAATGACCGTTTCTGGCCGTACGCGATCTGAACGATACTTTTCATCCCAACAAGCGATAAATGCATCGTGCAAAGTAAGGGCAAGAAGGGTATGGGTAAAAATCGTTTTATCTATTCCAAAACCAGCCTTAAGTGTAGCAATACCTGCAATTCCCATCCAATGTCCTCCTGGGGAAATTTTTTTTAAACCAAATTCTAAGTGACCAATTTGTGAAATAGCATAGGGATTACAATCCCAAAAGGCCGCAATTTCATTGTATTCCTTATTGTTTTGGTCTGTGATTTCTTTGACTTCTAACAGGAGTTTGTAAAACTCCGATTTAGGATTGAGATCATATTTTATAGGAGGTTTAGTTAAAAACTGATCTGCTGAATTCAAAAATAAAGGACTGAGGGTGTTCCAGTTAGGTTCTATGGGAGCCATATAGGCAGGTTTGGTGGGTTGCCAAAAGGCGGCTCCCCTTCTTGGGGTATATCTTTTTAAGTTATTGAGTTGTTGAAAACCATCTTGGTTTGCATAGGCCACGATAGTCGTTACAAAGTCCTCTATATAGCGGACTTCTTGAGAAGTTAACAGGCTTTTAAGCGACTCTATTCTGCCTTGAAGCTTTTTACCAGAGGGAAGAAGACTGGAGGCACTAAAGAGAAGTGCATATCGATAAGAAGCCACAGGATTTTTTAATTTAATGGGCTTGGGGAAAGTATTAGAGGAGGACCTTTGGAAGAAATCAAAAAAACTAGGACGACGTTTGTCTCTCAAAGCAAGAAGTTCATAAGAGGCCAATGTCGTATAAGCATAATAACGTGCTGCTGCAACAGGCGAGGTTACATCATACACCATTATATCCGTGATCTTTTTTAAATCATCTACATAGGCTTTGGCTTGGCTCCTTTGTCCGTTTACCGAGAACGAGAATAGGACGGCTATAAAGCATAAAAAAAGACCGGAGGTTTTTATTTTTTTATTCATTTTTTAATTGAGATCAGTAGGGGTTTCGCATTATTAATGCCAACAACCAATTTTTTATTTTCTTTAGTTCGAATCATTTCCAAAGCTCTTACAGAACCTTGAATATTTAATCCAGTTTTCCAATTAGGGATATAGGTAAAGTTTCCTTTCCCATCTCCTTTGAGGTAGCTACCGAAAGAGGTTTCTCTTCGTCCAATGCGCACGCGATTATAGGGTACATTTCCAGCAAGAAAAATGTCTTTATTTCCATCTTGATCAAAATCATTTATGGTGATTGCATTTACTGAAGAAATATTTGCTTCTACAGGAAGTTGTTTTCTGACAAAGCGGCCGTTTTGATTTTCAAACCAAACGGTTTCTAGAAAATTAGTAATACACTTGGGGGACTTTTGGAGTTTTTCTTCAGGCAAAATTTCGGTGATGGTTCTATCCGCATAGGACTCATAAGTTACAAACTCTTTTCTGAGCGAGACGATTTGGTCTGTGAGTTCGTCTTTAAGAACAAACGGGTAGGAAGTATCTCCAATGTAAAAACACCAAATAGGGTCTATAAATCCGTTCTTGTCAAAATCGTCATAAAAGAGTTCCATGGGTTGTTCCGCAGTGGGTTTAAATTGATTATTCAATCCCCAATTTCCCAAAATGAGATCTAGATCTCCATCTCCATCAAGATCATCTGCCTTGGCGGTGTTCCACCAACCGGCTAGATTTTCAGAAAAGAAAGCCGAAGTTTTATCAACAAACGCACGGTTTTGAAAAGCCAAAACTTTTGGAATTGTCCAGTCACCAATCACTAATAATTCTTTTAGTTGATCTCCATCAAAATCATGAAGTATTGCGTCAGTTACTCGATCAAAATACGGGATTTTTCTTTGAGTAAAGTTCCCTTTGCCATCATTAGAAAGAATCATGGAGGGGGCTCCTTTTGGAAATTCAGATTGTTTAACTCGAGTTCCAACAAAAAGATCTAAATCCCCATCAAGATCAAAATCCCATGGAACAACCACAGACCCTACTTGCGTATCTTTGGGCAAGTTTTGGGAAGGAATAAAAACACCTTTGTCGTTAAGGTATAAGCGATCTTCTAATGCAATCCCTGCGTTTGGCGCTCCATATCCTCCAGAGACAATATAAAGATCTAAGTCACCATCGGCGTCAGCATCAAAAAAGGCAGCATTGGTGTCTTCGTGATAGTTGGATTGATCAAGATAAGGTTGTTCGGAACGATTAAAGGTTCCGTCTAAGTTTTGAATTAAAAGTGCAGGTGCTTGTCCTTCGGGACTGGTAAAGAACAAATCATCTAAGCCATCTTGATTGAGGTCAATTTTTTTGATTTTTGGTCCGTGGTAAGAAATCATGTAGGGCAAGAGCGGTTGTACTTTAAAATCATTTACAAGCAATTCGTTGTGGGAATGATTGAGTGTGTCATATTGAACTGACAAGAGCGGTTGGATTGGATTTCTTTTAAGGGATTTAGGATTTTTTTTAGTGATTTCGACAAGTTGATTTATGGGAACATTTTTTACTATTTGTGTACTGTTATCGTTCCATTCTATTTCAATGGAATCTACAGTTTGAGAGCCGAGACCAAAGTGTATGGGTTCTACAAGAGCAGATTGGAATCCACGAGTAGCGGAAACCTCTCTGAGCAGTTTATTTCCATCCGAAGTAAAAACGGCAATCTTAGAACCTTGCGCAAAGCGATTTTTGTTTTCTTGTTGTAAGGAGATTCGTAAAAAATTAGCTTCTTTGGATTCTTCTCTTGTTAGGTTTTTAAAGATTTTGGCCGGCTGGTTCATACAATTGACAACGATTTCTAGGTCTCCATCATTATCTAAGTCCGTATAAATAGCTCCATGAGAAAAATCAGCTCCTGTAAACCCTGAGCGATCAGTGTGATCTTCAAAAGAGAGTGCTCCTTGGTTTAAATAAAAGTAATTTTGAAGCGGAGTAGAAGAGATTCCTTGAAGGGCTTCAAACATTTTTTTATCGGAAGTACCTTCGATGAATTTTATTCGTTCGTCTATATAGAATTTCATAACATCTCGATTGATCATATCCCGCCCGTAGCCGTTTGTAATATAAAGGTCTTGGAGACCATCGTTATTAAAGTCTGCTATTAAAGGAGCCCAACTCCAATCGGTATTGGAAATCCCAGCGAGTTGTCCCACATCACTAAAGGTATCATTACCATTATTTAGTTGTAGCATGTTGCGCATGGACTGATGGTGAAATCCATTGTCAACCATATTATTGTAAAGTTCAAAATTATCGGGAGCGTAAAGTAATTTTTGACGTTTGTTATCTTGGGGCAACATGTCCAGCGTAATCAGATCTATAAAGCCATCATTGTTTATATCTCCTGCATCCACACCCATTGAAAAGTTAGAAATACAACTCATTTGCTCTTTCAACCTATTGGTAAAAGTACCGTCTTGGTTGTT